>NZ_JANEWL010000299.1:0-218 GCF_028069815.1 Citrobacter sp. Awk 2 | reverse complement strand
AGCGTACACGGTGGATGCCCTGGCAGTCAGAGGCGATGAAGGACGTGCTAATCTGCGATAAGCGTCGGTAAGGTGATATGAACCGTTATAACCGGCGATTTCCGAATGGGGAAACCCAGTGTGTTTCGACACACTATCATTACGTGAATACATAGCGTAATGAAGCGAACCGGGGGAACTGAAACATCTAAGTACCCCGAGGAAAAGAAATCAACCGA
>NZ_JANEWL010000298.1:0-222 GCF_028069815.1 Citrobacter sp. Awk 2 | reverse complement strand
TCGGTTGATTTCTTTTCCTCGGGGTACTTAGATGTTTCAGTTCCCCCGGTTCGCTTCATTACGCTATGTATTCACGTAATGATAGTGTGACGAATCACACTGGGTTTCCCCATTCGGAAATCGCCGGTTATAACGGTTCATATCACCTTACCGACGCTTATCGCAGATTAGCACGTCCTTCATCGCCTCTGACTGCCAGGGCATCCACCGTGTACGCTTAGT
>NZ_JANEWL010000297.1:0-203 GCF_028069815.1 Citrobacter sp. Awk 2 | reverse complement strand
ATATGAAATATAGGTTGTCATTTCATTATCCAGCGCATAGGGCGAATTCATCACAAACAGTGCGTCCGGGGCTTCGATTGCAGCAGCGGCCAGGGCAATCATCGTTCCCTGGCTGTGTGACAGTACCGTCACTGTATCTTCAGGATGTTTATCTCGAATGGTTTTAATGAGCTTTGCCAGACGACCAGCTGCGTGGGCATAAT
>NZ_JANEWL010000296.1:0-232 GCF_028069815.1 Citrobacter sp. Awk 2 | reverse complement strand
CCGGACGCACTGTTTGTGATGAATTCGCCCTATGCGCTGGATAATGAAATGACAACCTATATTTCATATCCCATGAATGAAATCATCAGCAAGGAAGCCAGAGAAGCGACATTTGCCGATATTGTAAAGAAAGTGGCTGAAAACAAAACACGCTTAAAAAAGCAAGGGTGTGAAAGATTACTTGCAGGAGCCAGCAGTGATGGCGAAAGCTGGTCACCGGCCGGGAAAACGC
>NZ_JANEWL010000295.1:0-233 GCF_028069815.1 Citrobacter sp. Awk 2 | reverse complement strand
CAAAACATCTTCGGCGTTGTAAGGTTAAGCCTCACGGTTCATTAGTATCGGTTAGCTCAATGTATCGCTACACTTACACACCCGACCTATCAACGTCGTCGTCTTCAACGTTCCTTCAGGAGACTTATAGTCTCAGGGAGAACTCATCTCGGGGCAAGTTTCGTGCTTAGATGCTTTCAGCACTTATCTCTTCCGCATTTAGCTACCGGGCAATGCCATTGGCATGACAACCC
>NZ_JANEWL010000294.1:0-255 GCF_028069815.1 Citrobacter sp. Awk 2 | reverse complement strand
TCGAAATATTACGCAGTAATGCGACATCCTGCGCTGAGGCATCGAACTCATACGAAGAAATCAGTGCGGCAACAGGCTCTCCGCCAGGGGTATCGTATTCATCAATATAGGTTTGTTTATACAGTCCACTCTGAGTCACTTCCGGGCTGTCTTCAAAATCCTGGCGCAGCTCCTCTTTGGACATATCCAGCAGTTCGATTTTCACGTTCTGGCGGAAATCTGTTTTGTCGACCAGCGACTTCAGGCCGCACCACA
>NZ_JANEWL010000293.1:0-255 GCF_028069815.1 Citrobacter sp. Awk 2 | reverse complement strand
GCAACTACTTTGATCGTGCTGAATACATCAAGTGGAAATCCTTTCGTGAGACGGATGATGCCCGCTATATCGGTCTGGTGATGCCGCGTGTACTGGGCCGTCTGCCGTATGGTCCGGACACTGTACCAGTTCGTAGTTTCAACTATGTGGAAGAAGTTAAAGGTCCGGATCACAACAAATACCTGTGGACCAATGCATCCTTTGCTTTTGCGGCCAACATGGTGCGCAGTTTTATCAGTAATGGCTGGTGTGTAC
>NZ_JANEWL010000292.1:0-242 GCF_028069815.1 Citrobacter sp. Awk 2 | reverse complement strand
ATAACTAAAAACAATTTCGATGCTGTTCTTTCTGATTATTCCCCCAGAGTCGACCTCACTGTTAAAAATACGCTTGCTGATGACGGCAGTGAGGACACCATCAGTCTGACATTCAGAACATGAAAGATTTCTCACCGGAACAGGTTTCCAGACAAATACCCCAGCTGAAAGCCATGCTTTCCATGCGCAACCTGCTGCGTGATTTAAAGGCCAATCTGCTGGATAACCAGGCTTTTCGAAAG
>NZ_JANEWL010000291.1:0-249 GCF_028069815.1 Citrobacter sp. Awk 2 | reverse complement strand
ACTTTGATCGTGCTGAATACATCAAGTGGAAATCCTTTCGTGAGACGGATGATGCCCGCTATATCGGTCTGGTGATGCCGCGTGTACTGGGCCGTCTGCCGTATGGTCCGGACACTGTACCTGTTCGTAGTTTCAACTATGTGGAAGAAGTTAAAGGTCCGGATCACAACAAATACCTGTGGACCAATGCATCCTTTGCTTTTGCGGCCAACATGGTGCGCAGTTTTATCAGTAATGGCTGGTGTGTAC
>NZ_JANEWL010000290.1:0-255 GCF_028069815.1 Citrobacter sp. Awk 2 | reverse complement strand
CTGAAAACAAAACACGCTTAAAAAAGCAAGGGTGTGAAAGATTACTTGCAGGAGCCAGCAGTGATGGCGAAAGCTGGTCACCGGCCGGGAAAACGCAAGGCGGTGTACCAGAGCGTGATAACCACGGCACCACCTGGATTTACTGTAACCCTCACGACCGGGTAATGGGCTCTGCCCCTTTACGCAGTATTGGCTGGCAGGGACTGCCCAATACGGAAACCAGCCGTTTTACAGAGTCCCATCCCCTGTTTAAGG
>NZ_JANEWL010000029.1:0-47011 GCF_028069815.1 Citrobacter sp. Awk 2 | reverse complement strand
TGTAATTATGTATGGATTAATTTATAAACAGAATATGGATTAAAATAACTTAAAACCAAAAAAAACCCTGCCATTGGCAGGGTTTGTTGATGCTGGACGATAAATTAACGCGCCAGCCAGCCACCGTCGACCGCAACGGTATAACCGTTAATGTAGTCAGATGCGCTGGAGGCCAGGAACACAACAGGCCCCATCAGATCGCTTGGCAGACCCCAACGACCCGCTGGGATACGATCGAGAATTTCGGCGCTACGCTGCTCATCAGCACGCAGCTGCTGCGTGTTATTGGTCGCCATGTAACCCGGTGCGATCGCATTCACGTTGATGTTATGTTTTGCCCACTCGTTGGCCATCAGACGCGTTACGCCCATTACGCCGCTTTTTGACGCGGTATAAGACGGAACACGAATGCCGCCCTGGAAGGAGAGCATGGAGGCGATATTAATAATTTTACCGCCGTTACCCTGGGCAATGAAGTGCTTCGCCGCCGCCTGAGACATAAAGAACACGCTCTTAATGTTCAGGTTCATCACGTCGTCCCAGTCTTTTTCACTGAAGTCGATAGCATCTTCACGACGGATAAGACCGGCGTTGTTCACCAGAATGTCGATATGACCGAATTCTGCAACCGCACGCTCCAGCAGTGCCGGAATACCATCAATCTGACGCAGATCGGCGGTCAGGCTTAAAAAACGGCGGCCCAGTGCAGTAACACGTTCGATGGTTTCAGTCGGCTCAACAATGTTGATACCCACGATATCACAACCCGCTTCCGCCAGACCCAGTGCCATCCCCTGACCCAAACCGGTGTCACAACCCGTCACAACGGCGACTTTACCTTCAAGAGAGAATGCATTCAAAATCATTGTAAATCCTTATTTTTTATAATGCCCGTCACAGACAGGCTGAGTAGCCGCCCGCGACTAGCGCAGATCTTTGACTGCAACGTGGTCCATATCATCAAAGACCTGATTTTCGCCAACCATACCCCAGATGAAGGTATAGGCTTTCGTACCAACGCCAGAATGGATAGACCAGCTAGGGGAAATTACCGCCTGCTCATTGTGCATGACGATATGACGCGTTTCCTGAGGCTGCCCCATCATGTGGAAGACACAGGTGTCTTCTTCCATATTGAAGTAGAAATAGACTTCCATACGGCGTTCATGGGTATGGCACGGCATGGTGTTCCACAGGTTGCCTGGCGCCAGTTCGGTCAGGCCCATGCTCAGTTGGCAGGTTTCCAGTACGTCCGGCACAAAATACTTGTTGATGGTACGGCGGTTACTCGTGAGATCATCACCCAACGTCACTGGCGCAACGTCGGCTGGGGTCACTTTTTTGGTTGGATAAGTCATGTGTGCCGGCGCGCAGTTATAATAGAACTTGGCGGGTTTTGCAGGGTCAATGCTTGCAAAAACAACTTCTTTTGCCCCTTTACCGACATACAGCGCATCGCGATGACCAATTTCATAGCACTGGCCGTCAACAGTAATCGTGCCCGGCCCACCGATGTTGATCACGCCTAACTCACGACGCTCCAGGAAGTAGGTTACGCCCAGTTGCTTACCCACTTCGCCACCCACGGATACGGTTTTTCCCACTGGCATAATGCCGCCAACAATAATGCGGTCAATGTGGCTGTAGACCATGGTGTATTCGTCAGCAACAAACACTTCTTCTACCAAAAACTCATTACGCAGCGCCTGGGTATCCAGGGTTTTAGCATGCGCACTATGGATGCTTTGTCTTACGTCCACATTTACCTCCAGTGATAAATTGACCGTGAATTCTTGAGCGATAGCAAAACGCCGTTCCGTTTTACCTAATGCGTTCATGATATCCCTCCCGGAACGGGTTTTCAATTATAACTAAAACGATGTTTCACTTTTTCCGCATCTTATTATCAAAAGTGTAATTGCGATCACGCTAGCCTGGGTAATCTACGAAAGCAGCATCAAAGAAAACAGATAAAACACAAATAAAACAGCAAGTTATAAATAACCAGCAAAAAGTGGATAATAAGAGGTAAAAGAAGCGCTGTGAAAAAACAGCCCTGCTGAAGAGGAATTCACACACCTTTTCTTACAAAGTGCGTTGTGAATCACACGAAATGAAACGACGTTTTGATAAGTTAACGTTGTTTTAGAGTGGATGTTTCTGTAACTGGCCTTGCCCTCCTTGTGGAGGGCTTTTTTACATGAACCGGAACTGCGCGGTGGTGGTGTATCTGACAGGGGATTTTAAAGACTTAATCACGTTCGATGGCAAGGGCGACACCCTGGCCACCACCAATACATAACGTTGCCAGCCCTTTATGCGCACGGCGTTTAACCATCTCGTGGACCAACGACACCAGAATACGGCAACCAGAGGCACCAATTGGGTGGCCGAGCGCAATGGCCCCACCGTTCACATTCACCCGCCGCTCGTCCCATTCCAGCATTTTCCCAACGGATAATGCCTGCGCGGCGAATGCTTCATTGGCTTCAATCAAATCGACATCCGCCAGTTGCCAGCCGACGCGCTCAAGGCAGCGACGCGTCGCGTACACTGGCGCAATCCCCATGAGTGCGGGGTCAACGCCGACGCTGGCAAACGCGCGAATACGGGCCAGTACCGGTAAATTCAACGCCTGCGCTTTGGACTCGCTCATCATCATCACGGCGGCAGCACCATCGTTTATCGATGACGCATTACCCGCCGTTACCGACCCAAGCCTGTCAAAAGTAGGGTCCAGACGCGCCAGCCCTTCGGCGCTGGCATCGGTGCGCGGTTGCTCATCGGTATCCACCACAAAGGATTGCCCGTTTCGCTGGGTCACCACGGGCACGATTTCATCTTTAAAGCGTCCAGCGTCGATTGCCATCCGCGCTTTGTGCTGAGAACTCAGCGCGTAGGCGTCCTGTAATTCGCGGCTGATACCGTATTCCCGCGCCAGGTTTTCCGCGGTAACGCCCATATGGTAGTCGTTGAAAGCATCCCACAGACCGTCGTGCACCAGGCTGTCAACCAGTTGACTGTTACCCAGTTGCGCGCCAGTGCGGCTGTCGGTGAGGACGTGCGGTGCGCGACTCATGTTTTCTTGCCCGCCGGCTATCACGATATCAGCTTCACCACACTGGATAGCCTGAGTCGCCAGGTGCAGCGCTTTCAAACCTGAACCACACACATCATTAATGGTAATAGCGGAAACGGTATTGGGTAATCCACCATTGATAGCAGACTGGCGCGCCGGGTTCTGTCCGGCCCCTGCAGTGAGGACCTGACCAAGGATCACCTCATCAACGGCGTGAACATCCACGCCAGTGCGTTCCAGTAATGCCCTGACCACCATGCTGCCGAGCTCAACGGCAGAGTGGCGCGCCAGCGTTCCCTGGAAGCAGCCAATCGGTGTCCTTAACGCCCCCACTATCACAACCTCTTTCATCACCACCTCAGCGCAAAATAACATCGCAATAGTAGATGATTGTTAAAGATAGTTATCGTAGTTGTTTAAAAATGGTGATTTTTATCACAAAGGAAATAGGTATCATTTATTCGTCATCGCGACGCCACTTTGCTGCAAATGGTCACGTAACCAGCTTCCCGCTACCCCCGGAGGGGATTTCTTATTCCATAACAGATCGATTGAGATAGCTTTTGGCCAACCCGGTATCTTCAACTGAACCAGTGGTTTTTCTGCCGCAAACTCTTCCACCAGCGCGCAAGGTAGTGCGCACCAGCCAAATCCCTGTACCGCCATACTCAGCAACAACAGATAGTTGGGAGCAGACCAGACAGGGCCACGTGCGACGTTGGTCCCACTTTCCAGATAAGTATTCAGACGCAGTTCGCGCCAGGTGTGGAGCTGCTCCCATTGCAGATTTTTTTGCGTCGCCAGTGGATGCGGGGCCGCAACGTACAGTCCCATCCAGGTTTGCATCGGCAAACGCGTGACGCCCATATCTGTCGGATAATTTTCTCGCGCTTCGATCAGCCCAACCTGCGCACGTCCTTTTTGCAGCAAATCAATCACATCTTCATCTTCACCAATCAGACATTCAAATTCTGTGTGGGGGAACTTGCGGTCAAACTGCACCATTAATTCTTCCAGCACATCCGGATGCAGCGTGTCCGAAAGCACAAAGGTCAGACGCGCTTCGGTATCCCCCGACAGCGAAATCGCCGCTTCATCCAGACGCTCGCTGGCTGACAAAATCGCCTGTACGTAGCCAAGCACCCGCTTGCCTTGTTCGGTAAGCGTTGGCTGACGTGACGAACGGTCAAACAACGCAAAGCCAAGATCGGCCTCCAGATGTGCAATCGCCGTGCTGATGGTGGACTGGCTTTTACGTAGCCGCCGGGCCGCCGCAGAAAATGAACCGCAGGACACCGTCTCAACAAATGCCGTTAATGCTTCAGGGGAGTAACGCATGAACTATCTACTTTATCGATGGATACTATCTTTTAGATATCACATAAAACGATAAAATTGCCACCATTCCGTTATCCGGGCATCAAAGAAGGTTTTTAGGTTATGCAACACGATACTGTCCAACGCCGCTCGTTAGTGGAGCGCATTTTTCATGCTGTCTGTTTTGAGGGCATTGCTACCGCGATTCTTGCACCAACCACCGCATGGTTGATGCAGCGCTCGGTACTGGAAATGGGCGGGCTGACCATTCTGCTGGCAACGACAGCAATGATCTGGAATATCATTTATAACGCCCTGTTTGACCGCTTTTGGCCATCACACCTGGTAAAACGTACGGCGAAAGTCCGCGCATTTCACGCCTTAGGCTTCGAGAGTGGTTTTATCGTCATCGGGGTCAGCATCGTGGCGTATGTACTGAACGTTAGCCTGCTTCAGGCATTCACGCTGGAAATAGGTTTCTTCCTGTTCTTCCTGCCATACACCATGTTCTATAACTGGGCTTATGACACATTACGCGAGCGCGTAATGAAGCGTCGTCAGCTGCGCGTTACTGCCTGATAATTCAAAGAATAGTCGGAATTTTCTCAATTCCGGCTATTCATCCATTCACCAGCCCACTTGTTCACACCTCCCCCAGCCCCTCTCATTTGTGGTAAATTGCGCTTCTTTTTGTTTATTTTATAGTTGATACGTTCAAATAATGTCGAAATTTTGGTCAAAAGAAGAGACTCTCTGGAGCTTCGCACTATATGGGACTGCCGTCGGCGCAGGAACCCTCTTCCTCCCCATACAGCTGGGTTCTGCAGGCGCAGTGGTACTTTTTATCACCGCACTCGTCGCCTGGCCTTTAACCTACTGGCCACACAAGGCGCTGTGCCAGTTTATCCTGTCATCAAAAACCTCTGCAGGTGAAGGGATCACCGGTGCAGTCACCCACTACTATGGCAAGAAGATAGGCAGCCTGATCACGACGCTTTATTTTATCGCCTTCTTTGTGGTGGTGCTGATCTACGCTGTCGCGATCACCAATTCACTCACCGAACAGTTGGCAAAACATATCACGATTGATCTACGCGTTCGTATGCTGGTAAGTCTCGGCGTGGTGCTGGTCCTGAATTTAATTTTCCTGATGGGTCGCCAGGCCACCATCCGGGTGATGGGCTTTCTGGTATTCCCACTGATCGCGTACTTTCTGTTTCTCTCGCTGTACCTGACCGGAAGCTGGCAGCCGACGCTACTCACCGGCCAGATGTCTTTCGATCAGCACACGCTGCATCAGGTATGGATCTCGATCCCCGTGATGGTTTTCGCTTTTAGCCATACGCCCATTATCTCCACGTTTGCCATCGACAGACGAGAGAAATACGGCGAGCAGGCCATGGGTAAATGCAAAAAAATCATGAAGGTCGCCTACGTCATCATCTGCCTGAGCGTACTGTTTTTTGTCTTTAGCTGTCTGCTTTCTATTCCGGCAAACTACATTGAAGATGCCAAACATGAGGGTGTAACCATCCTTTCGGCGCTGTCGATGATGCCCAACGCACCGGCATGGTTGTCGATTTCCGGGATTATCGTTGCCGTGGTGGCGATGTCAAAATCGTTCCTTGGCACCTACTTTGGCGTGATTGAAGGGGCGACAGAAGTCGTAAAAACGTCACTGCATCAGGTAGGCGTGAAGAAAAGCCGGGCCTTTAACCGCGCCCTGTCCATTATGTTGGTTTCGGCCATCACGTTTATCATCTGCTGCATTAACCCTAATGCCATTTCAATGATTTACGCGATCAGTGGCCCGCTCATCGCCATGATTTTGTTTATCATGCCGACTTTATCGACCTATCTGATCCCGGCGCTGAAGCCGCATCGTTCAGTGGGTAACCTGATCACCCTGATTGTCGGTCTGTTGTGCGTATCGGTGATGTTTTTTGGCTAAATGACGTTATCAACGGCTCATTCTCCTGAACGGGGGGCAATGTCGTTCAGCTAACGACCCAGTTTCAGAAAGTATCAACCTGTGTTGGCGGAAGTAATGAACATGCTATCTCAGAGAAAAGGTTCCGTTCACTCATGTTCATCGCGTCTCTGAAGCACCGATTCATGTGAACGTGCAAGGGAGGCTCACCGCCGCCTCCCTTGCATCTCTGGCTCCCGGCACGGAAAATCGTCGCTGCGCGATTATTCGCCCCATCCCTGGGGCTCACCCCTTCGGGGCCATCGCAAGCGCTGTTCAAAATTGCTCCGGCAATTTTGTCATTCGTCTTATGCCGTCTGCCTGTCGGGTCGGGGCCGAGCCTGCGTCCCTGCAGGCCGTCCCCTCTGCCCGCATCCCTGCGGGCAGCCCCGGTCAGCCGTCAACGCCTTATCGATTTTCAGCCGGATATGGGCCATCGCTTCAACTCTCTGATTTTCAGTTAAATCTGTTTTGCTGTTCAGATATATTCAAATAAAAATACAGATGGTCAGGCGTGGCTGGTCCGGCTGAAAATTGCCGACGTGTTTCCGTAAGGCCGGGAGAGCCAGCATGGATGCTGGCTCAGGGCGCGCTTTGCAGGGACGCTACCTCGCGCCCGGCCCGATAGCCTGGAGGAATAAGCGGAGGGTATTGCGCAGCAACAATTTTCCCGCCGGGAGCCGGGATTGTAAAGGGCGTGGCGGAAAACGCCCTTTACACGTTCACGGGTATCGGTGCTTCAGATAAATGACACTGCTGAGGTGAACGGAACCCTGAACAAGAATCACATGTTCACCCGACATGCTTAGCTGGACGGTATTGAACGTGGATGAGCCGTTAAACTGACTTATTTGATGTAAGAATCCAATACCTTCAGGACCACATCCAAATCCTCTTCACGCTTTATTTCATCGCCCTGATGCACAATATGCTCGGTCAGATGACCTTTAATCACCTCACGCATTAATCCGTTTACCGCACCGCGGATCGCCGCAATTTGCTGTAACACAGCCG
Source organism: Citrobacter sp. Awk 2 (assembly GCF_028069815.1). Classification (NCBI taxonomy): domain Bacteria; kingdom Pseudomonadati; phylum Pseudomonadota; class Gammaproteobacteria; order Enterobacterales; family Enterobacteriaceae; genus Citrobacter; species Citrobacter sp. Awk 2. The sequence continues at coordinate 39,632 of NZ_JANEWL010000029.1, read as the reverse complement.
CGCATTCATGCGGTTCATCGAGCATGGTTTTCAACGCCACTACCTGGCCCTGAATCTTACTGGCACGGGCTTTGAGCTTCTGTTTGTCGCGGATCGTATGTGACATAGCATTACCTTAATTAACGTAAATCCGTAGCGACAATACCATCGACATTCTACTGGGGGGTAGTATTTGATACTGGGGGGGAGTAGAATCAAGCGAAATTAGACAACTAAGAATCATTCTCATGGGTGAATTTTCTACGCTTCTTCAGCAAGGCAACGCCTGGTTCTTCATTCCCAGCGCAATTTTATTGGGGGTGTTACACGGCCTGGAACCGGGACATTCAAAGACAATGATGGCGGCGTTTATTATCGCCATAAAGGGGACTATCAAGCAGGCAGTGATGCTGGGGCTGGCGGCTACCCTGTCGCATACGGCCATAGTATGGTTGATTGCACTCGGCGGAATGTATATCAGCAAAGCGTTCACGGCCCAGGCCGTCGAACCCTGGCTACAATTTGTCTCTGCGATCATTATTTTGGGCACTGCATTCTGGATGTTCTGGCGGACCTGGCAAGGCGAGCAGAACTGGCTGACTCAAACACATCACGACCATCATCATGATCACGACCATGACCATGACCACGCTCATCACCATCATCACGAACATGACCACGATCACGATCACCACCATCATCACGAACATGACCACGATCACGATCACCACCATCATCACGAACATGACCACGATCATAACCATGCCGCGTTGGCAGGGCTGAGCGAGGGTTCGAAAGAGTATCAGGACGCGCACGAACGCGCACATGCCAACGATATCCAGCGCCGTTTTCAGGGTAAAGAGGTGACCAACGGGCAAATTTTACTGTTTGGTCTGACCGGTGGCCTGATCCCGTGTCCTGCGGCTATTACCGTCTTACTGATTTGTATCCAGCTCAAAGCCTTTACGCTGGGGGCAACGATGGTGCTGTGCTTTAGCCTCGGACTGGCGATAACGCTGGTAACGGTAGGGGTTGGCGCGGCTATCAGCGTACAACAGGCGGCGAAGCGCTGGAGCGGATTTAACACACTGGCGCGTAAAGCGCCCTATTTTTCCAGCGCACTCATCGGCATGGTCGGACTCTACATGGGGATTCACGGCTATCTGGGGATCGTCGGTTAACAGCCAACAGAGGGAAACGCGCAGCAACCTGTGCCGCTGCGCGTTTAGCAGGACTAGCTTGCGACGCTTCCCCACACTAGCTGCCCTTTGTGGAAGGTCGCGGTACGAGGGGAAATCCTCGCGACCGCTTCCGCAGAGCAGGACGCATCGACCAGCACAAAACTTGCGTCATCCTGTGCTTTCGGCCACACACGTTCGCCTTTATCGTTCAGCGGCAGTACATCACCTGTGGCGAGGAATAGCGCGCGCGACAGGTTGAGTTCGTTCGGGCGAATATACAGCTGAGCATACAGATTGGCTTTCTCCAGCATATCCCCCAGCCCATACGGCGACCAGTGGTCAATCACGCTGTCGGTGCCGGTAATCACCTCCACGCCTTTATCACGCAGCTGTTTCAGCGGCATGTGCAAGGTGCCGATAGGTACCGTCGAGGCAATGGTAATCTGCTGCGCCGCCATACGGGTTGCCAACGCATCAACCTGCTGTTCGTTCAGCGTTGCCAATGCGAAAGCATGGCTGATGGTCAGTTTGCCCTTCAGCTGTGGCGTTTTCTCCACCGTCTCCACCATGTAATTTACCGCCGCCACACCTGCCGGGCTGGTTTCATGCAAATGGATATCCACACCTTTATTGTAATCGAGCGCAATCTGGAACATGGTGTCGAGGGATTTTTCCATGGCCCCATCGACGCTGGTCGGGTCCAGACCGCCCACGTACTGTGCCCCCGCCTGCATTGCTTCACGCATCAGCGGTTCAGACTTCGATAACAGCAGACCATGCTGGGGAAACGCCACGATTTCACAAGCGAAACCGGGCTGACGACGCGCCAGTACCGCCTGCAAGTTCTCCAGATTTTTCAACCCGGAAACTGGCTCAATATTACAGTGGCTGCGGGCAATCGATGTCCCTTTTGATTGCAGTAGATCGATAAGCTTTTCCGCCCGCTCCTGAGTATAAGGCTGCAGTTCAGGCAGCAGCTTTTGTTCCAGGCGGATCATATCCTGAATGGTGGTGCCCGCCGGACGGTTCAATGAGCGCCACGGGCCACCGTAAAAGGTTTTATCCAGATGAATGTGCATATCGCGCATCGCGGGTAGCATGAGCTTTCCGCCCGCATCGTAATGCGGCAGCGCCGCATCCGGATGCTGCTTATTCTCGCGTAGCGCAACAATCTTCCCGTCCTGAATTTCAATGGTTTGCAGTGCAGTACGGGTATGTACCACCACGGCATTTTCGTAATCAAATCCCGCTTCCAGCAGAACGTTATCAAGGTAGTAGTGTTTATCGTTAATCGTCATGGTGTTCTTCGCCCCGCAGGCTGTCCCGACAGGATTAGCAGCATACGCGACTGGTGCTACTGCGCCAAACAGCGCAGCAGCAGTGACCATTTTTCCGCTCTGACTTAAAAATTCGCGGCGGCTGTTACTTTCCTTCATTCGCATCTCCTCTCAGGAATGGACAATGTGGGTACCCGTTTCACCGCGCAGTGCGGCAGGCAGGCATTCCGGCGTGGTGATGATCACCCGCTTACCGCCACGAGCCAGGAACGTCAGGCTGGCGATAATTTTGGGTAGCATGCTGCCTGGCGGGAAGTGACCTTCCTGCATGTAACGGGTCATTGCCGCGATATCCACTGTATTCAGCGCCTGCTGGTTGGGCTTGCCGAAGTGAATACACACTTTCTCTACGCCAGTGGTGATCACCAGAATGTCGGCGCGGATCTCCTGCGCCAGCAGCGCAGTAGAGAGATCTTTATCAATCACTGCGTCCACGCTGTGATAATCCCCGTGCTCGCTACGGACTACCGGAATCCCGCCGCCGCCTGCGCCAATCACCACAAAACCTTGCTGAGTCAGCGTTTTGATAGCCTCTGCTTCAACAATACGTTTGGGTTCAGGGGAAGCCACAACCCGCCGGTAACCGCGCCCGGAATCCTCCACAAACCGCCAGCCCGGATTAACCCGCAGCAGCTCGTCACGCTGAGCTTCACTGAAGAATGCGCCGATAGGCTTGGTTGGATTCGCAAACCCTGGATCGTTCTTGTCGACTTCTACCTGCGTAACCACCGTCACCGCTTTCTGCTCACCGCGTCGCGCCAGACGGTTATTCAGCGCCTGTTGGATCAGGTAGCCAATACCGCCCTGAGTATCAGCGACGCAGTTTGCCAGCGGAGTGAGCGGCAAGCCTTCGCGTTCGTGCGCGATTTCAGCACGCCGTAGATCCAGCCCCACCTGCGGCCCGTTACCGTGTGTCAGCACAATGTTGTAGTCCGATGCCAACATCTCCAGCACCGTGTCCGCCACCGCTTTCACCGCTTCAGCCTGGTGCTCAATAGACTGGCTGGCGTTATCTTTGATAATGCTGTTGCCGCCAATGGCAACGACCACAAGTTCTTTCATCGTATTTTCTTCCGCTTGCAGGCGATTCAGGTTGTTTTCGTCGGTTCCTGCTCAGGCGCAGTAGCCGCTTCACGACTGTCGAGAATATGTTTGACGACGAACATGCCGCTCATCATCAGGTAGGCCACAACAAACATCATCGAGCTGCCTTCGGCAAAACCCACTGCCGGGGAGTGAATCACACCAAACAGCGACAGCAGTGCACCGAAGGCGGCGGCAATCGCCCCACGTAACGGCTTGTTCATAATGGCGAAGATAGCGACACAGCCCCACAGCATACTGGCCAGCGGCGCACCGCTTCCCAGATGCACCAGCCCGTCGTAGTACACGCCTTTACTGTGCAGCAGGTCACTGCCCAGTTTCCCCGCAGAGGTTCCGGCGGCCCCCATCACGCTGTTAACGATGGTCAACGCCCAGTTGGCAATCCACGGGAACAGACAGATGAAGATGACGGGAACCTCGACTTTGGGGGTTTCTCGTACCACCTGGTTGGCGGTTACCACGCCGATAAACACCAGAATCGGCACTATCGCGGTCATCGGAATAATGGCGAGCATAAACGCGCCCAGCCCAAACAGCGGTACCAGGAACATGGTGATACCAGATGCCAGGGTATAACCGATGCTGGCACCCATTGCTTTCCAGCCCGCGTGCCCAACATACACCGTCACCGGGAACGGGTTACCCAACATGCAGCCAAGCATGGAGGCAAAACCGTTCGCCATCATAACTTTACGGGTGTTGTACTCATCGCCCGCGGCGTGCGCACTTTCAATATTCTCGAGGTCAAAAATATAGTTCGCCAGACCCAGCGGAACTGCAGAAGCCAGATACGGCAGCGCATGCGGTAATCCTTGCAGGAAGCTGTCGACATGGATTTCTGGCGGGTTAAAGCCAAAAGACGACATCGAGGCTTTAATCGCTTCCGGGCTTTGCAGACCGGAGATCCATGCCAGGGCCGTACCGGCAATCAGCAGCAGCAAACCGGTCGGAATGCGGGCAAAAATCGGTTTCTTACCGAACCAGTTGATGAAAATCAGCAACAGGACGATGAAAGAAACGGTTGGCGCTTCAAACGCCTGCAGCATGGGGTTCATCGCCAGCAGCAGCAACCCCAGGCCGGACAGACAAGACAGCAGTACCGTACGCGGGATCATCTTGCGGATGGTCTCACCCAGGAAGGAGCCACCCACCAGGATCAACGCTTCCACAAAACACCACACCAGCGCGATTTGGATAGCGAAGTTGGCATCTTTGGTTTGCTGATAAACCGGCATCAGCACCAGGAACGTCACGGTAAAGATTGACGGTGCGCTGGGACCGGACGGCAACGCCGTTACATCATTACGGCCGGTGTGTTTTGCCATCTGCAAACCAAACCAGGCGTAACAGATACTGGCCACCAGCACCGCCAGACCAAAGGCAGGCGCAATGCGGCCGTAAACTATTTCAGTCGGGATGCCGACAACAAAAATGAGCAGCCCCATCATTGTCAGCAGGTTCGTCAGGTTGTTGGTCATCAGCCCGAAGTAAGCCGCCCAGTCACCACGTTTCCATTCTAGTTTTATGCTGTTCATGGAATATCCTTTACAGGTTAAGCATCGTTTGCGATCACGGAGATCGCCCAGCCCTGCAGGTAAGCAACGTTTTTCGCTTCGCTACCGTGGGGCTAACGGTGTTAGCCCCGGTTATTGTTATGAGCAGTAGCGGTCACGCCAGTTGAGGATCGCCTTTTCAAAACAGGCGAACGGCGGGTGTACAATTCCGGCACCGATCATGCCGATCCCGGCATCTTTATGCGCAATCGCGGTATTGATCACCGGCAGAATACCGGTACTACCTACGCGCGTAATGTCGATAGCGGTCGGTACGCCCATAAAACCAAGCAGTGGAATGGTGACGTTGGGGTTTTCGCCGAGAGTGATTTCTCGCATCTGGCGAGAGAAATCAACGGCTTCTTCAACCGTACCGCCCACCAGCGCCACGATGGCCGGTGCCGTCGCCATCGCGAAACCACCAATCCCGTAGGTTTCGGTAATCGCGCTATCGCCGATATCGCGCCCGGAATCTTCCGGCTTATAGCCCGCAAACATCGGACCAATCACCTGCTGCGCCGGACCGGTAAACCATTGACCCGGTAAACCACTGATGCGCAAACCGAACTCAACACCGTTACGCGCCATCGTCGTCACCACGGTGCTGTATTCGATACCGTGTGCAGCGTCCATCGCCGCTTTACACATCGCCATCCAGGTCGGGCCGGAGAAGTAATCGCTGCTGAGGACAAACTCGAACACTTCCCGCTGTTGCTCAACCGGATAGCCGGTCTGAATGATCCACGGCGTCAGCGCCTGAATCAGCAGTGCGGTACCGGCATTGTTGCGGTTATGGCATTCATCCCCCATGTGCAGCGCCTGCGCCAACATCAGACGCAGATCGATTTCACCTGCCAACTTCATCGCGTCACGCAGCATTGGGCCCATCACATCGCGCATCCAGTTCAGACGATCGATAACGCTCTGATCGTTCGCCCCCATACGCAGGATCTTCGCCATCTGCTCGCTCATATTGGTATATGCGCGGTTGCCGTAGGTTTTGTTCTCAACGATGTGCATGAACATTGAGGCAGAGGTGACGCCCGCCATCGATCCCACACAGTCATGTTCGTGGCATGGGGAGAAGATGATTTCACCAGAAGCTGCCAGTTCTGCGGCTTCATCGAGATCTTTTGCCAGTCCTTCAAAAACCAGCGCCCCGGTGACTGCCCCTTTCATCGCACCGCACATTTTTTCCCAACGGATCGGCGGCCCGGCGTGCAAAATGGTGTTACGGGTCATGCCCGGCACCACGTTAATGGCCTGGTCATACCCCACCAGCACCGGATGTGACTGGATAATGCGTTCCAGCGCCAGCTGATTAGCGGCAGCAATTTTGTCTGCCAGCGGAGAATCGGCAATCTGATCCAGCGCCGCGACCACCTGCATGTTACCCTGCCCTGGCGGAGTCCAGTCGAGTTGGGTCACAGGTACGTTCTGCTTTTTCAGGTCATCGCTGAACATCGCGATGCCAACGTTAATCACATTCAGCGGCTGGTTAAACAGTGTCTGGCTCATCAGGCTTCCTCCCCTTTACAGATAAATTCACGCGCCAGCAATCCGGTGTTGGTGCTACTGCTCGCCCAGATAACCCCGGCATCGGTCAGCATCTGGCACTGTTTTTCCAGTGACGGTGTATCCTGATCGGTTCCCAGCACATAGCCGAGAATTTCAAGCGGACGCCCCTCTGCCGCGGCGATCGCTTTGGCTTCAACGATCGCCTCGAGCATCACGCCAACCGGATCTTCGTGCGATCCAAAGCCGAGGACGAAATCCATCACGATCACGCCAACTTCAGGATCGCGCGCTTCCTGCAACAGGCGACTAATGCGGTTGGTGGGATCGATCATCGGATGCGGTTTACCGTTGGTGAAATCATCATCACCGAAATCGAGGAAGGTATGTGCGATACTGCGGTTGAGATCCTGTAGACGGAATGCCGGGTCCGGATGAATGTTGCTGTATACTTCGGCGTGTTTTTCCATGGCGGCAAACATCGCTTCATCGCACAGCGTGCCGCCACAGAACAGCCCACGAATGTACTTTTGCTGTGGCGTCAGACGGGCGCGGACCTCTTCAATCAGCGGCCAGTTCAGCGGATGCAGGTCCAGAGTCTCTTTTTTCACACCCGTCAGCAGTACCGCTTTCAGCGCAGCTTCTTTTGTGCCACGTGCGAACTGCAGCCCCGCTTCATCCGCAGGAGCGGCATCACGTCCGAGGAAACAGACCACGACCGGTTTGCGGCAGGCACGTGCGCGTTCCAGTACCTTGCGGGCCACCGCAGGCGCAGGCGGTTTGGAGATCAGTGCAATGATTTCGGTTTGCGGATCGGCTTCCAACATGCCCATCGCGTCAAGCATCATCAGACCACCAATTTTCTCGCTTAGATCGCGTCCACCCGTACCGATCAGTTGGGAAATACCGCCGCCAAACTCATGAATACGCACGCTCAGTTCCTGGCTACCGGTACCGGATGCCCCTACAATGCCAATGTTGCCGCGACGTACCGCATTACCAAAACACAGCGCCGCGCCGTTAATAATGGCGGTCCCGCAGTCTGGCCCCATCATCAACAGCCCTTTTTCGTGTGCCAGCTGCTTAAGTGCCAGTTCGTCCTCAAGAGAAACGTTGTCTGAGAACAGCATCACATTGAGGTTATTTTGCAGTGCCTGACGTGCCTCACGTGCGGCAAACAGACCGTTAACCGAGATAACCGCCAGGTTGCTGTCAGGTACGTGTTTTTTAGCACTGGCGAGCGTGGCGTAGCGCGCTTCATGCTGACCGCCCTGCTCTTTATGCGTGAACAGATCCTCAATCGCCACCAGCGTCTGCTCGTTCGCCGCTTCACTCGCGCCTTTAATGACAATCATCAGATCGCCACTCTTCGCGTCTTCCAGCTCAGGCGTGAGCAAGCCAAGATTCTTCAGCACGCCCTTGTTCATTTCTGTCGCCATTGCTACGAACGCCTGCTCCACACCATCGAGCTTATTTGCGCGTGTTGAAATAGACATCAGTGAGACAGAATCAAAATACGTATTCTTTTTAACAACTATCCTGATCGACATAATTCCCTCCGGACCTGTGGCTCAGGGCGCAGGCATCCGCCATGCCGTATAGCATGTCGCAGCCAGAACTTGAGCCGATATTTTTAATATCAGTTATATATTGCGTAGAAACGTGTTGTTGCTCATTAATAATATGGTTCAGCAGTCGTGCGACACTTTCCCGATAGCGCTGATGAAAAGCCTCCTCCAGCGTAATTTTACTGAGTAATGTCGTATTATTTCCGTCACGCTGCAAGGCGGCTAAAAACTCTCTCCGATATTTTTCCAGCGGGTGTCCTGGAATAAATAAGATAGTACTTAGACCTACTAAATAATCATCGGATGATGGCGTCAGCCCAATACCCAGACCAATTAAACGGCTGACGGCAGCAGAGATATTTTCTCCTGTGTTCAGCGCCGTCATTAATGTCTGGCGACGCTGTAGTAATTCGCGGGTGATCTCCTGATAAAACGGGTTGTCACCCTGGTACAGAAATAATGTGTCATCGTTTTTAAGCTGTTGGCGGATATCCTCTTCCCAGCGCTGCCACCGAATAGCTGAGAACGCGGTTGCATCTGGCGTCCACTGTGGCATTCGCCACGGCAGGCACCCGGAAATCTCTATCCACTTATCCTTACCAACGACAATCCCTGATTCGGTAAAACTGACCGGCTCACCGGGATGAAACAGGTCTTCACAATGCGTCAGCGCCAGCCGACAGCTATTGGGCGCGTTATCACAGCCTTCACTCAGTAACGTCAATAATCGCTGCTGCTCGGGTATGAACAGATTCACCGCGCGGGAAAATACCTGTTCTACTCGCCCGGTTCCCCGGAATGAAAGAAACGCGCCGTCTGCGGTTAGCGCCCGAATGCATCGCCGTGATGACGTGGCGATAGCGGCGCTCCTCTGTCAGGCTCCGGCGGCAATCAGCAGCTCGGCAATTTCGTGATACCCCTTTTCCCTCGCCAGCTCTAGCGGGGTTTTACCGTATTTATCCGTCATGTGCGGGTTCGCGCCATGGTCGAGCAGCAGCTTGACGATTTCCTGCTGCTTCGCACCACCGTCATTGAGTACGATAGCTTCCAGCAGCGGCGTCCAGCCAACGAAATTAGTGTGGTTGACGTTAATATCGGTATGCAGCAGCAGCTCACGGACGATCTCAACATGACCTTTCTCACTGGCAGGCGTAATGCCGACACCGCCAAAACGGCTCAGGCGCTCAAGATCCGGGTTAGCCGGTAATACCGTGCGCAGCAGTGTTAAATCATTTGTCAGGCAGCTAATCAGAAATGGATTAAAACAGGTTTGATCTTGTTTATTAATATCAGCACCGGCAGCAATCAATAAAGAAACGCAGTCATAATGTTTATTCAGGCTGGCAATAATAATGGCAGTACGGCCCTGGCGGTTGGTGGCATTAATATCCACATTTTTTTCCAGACAGGATTTTAATCCTTCGGCGTTACCCTGTTCTGCCGCCAGCAGAAATTCAGTAATAAGTTCTTTCTCTGACATAATCACTCTCCTGCAGTTTTTTAGACTCTTCGTATTTCCGATAACCTGAGAATAGCAACAGAGTTTAGAGAATAACATCCGCTTAAATTTCATTCATCGTAAGCGTGTCGATTGTTGAATCAAATTTAATAATGAGAGTAAAACGTGCTGTAGTGCAATCTTTCCCTTATGGCTGAAGCCATTTTAGCGGTGAATCAGAGCCTGGGGAAATCAGGCGGCATGCAGCACAAATAGCGGGTCGCAACTAAAATACAGAAGTGTGATTGCCTTCAAATCAAATGTAACTCTAGTGTTAAATTCTGTTCAAAACTGATTGCTCTCGATAAGGATTACAAATACATTCAACAATCATCGTATCGTGGACATCGCAGCATGGCCTGAGGGGAGAACGGATGAATTCAATTTTTACCGAGGAAAACCTGCTGGCCTTTACGATGGCAGCGCGCTATAGCAGCTTCAGCAAGGCCGCTGAGGAGCTTGGCTTAACAACGTCGGCCATCAGCTACACCATCAAACGCATGGAGATGGGACTCGATGTGGTGCTGTTTACCCGCAGTACCCGCAGCATTGAGCTCACCGAGTCCGGTCGCTACTTCTTTCGCAAAGCAACCGACCTGCTGAATGACTTCCACGCCATCAAGCGCAGCATCGATACCATCGCCCAGGGTATTGAAGCCAGGGTACGCATTTGCATTAACCAGCTGTTGTATACCCCACAGCACACTGCCCGGCTGTTACAGGTGCTCAAAAAGCAGTTTCCGACCTGCCAGATAACCGTGACCACCGAGGTCTATAACGGCGTCTGGGACTCGATCATCAATAACCAGGCCAATATCGCTATTGGCGCGCCCGATACCCTGCTGGACGGCGGCGGGATTGATTACACCGAAATCGGTGCGATTCGCTGGTCGTTCGCTATCGCACCGGATCACCCACTGGCGTTTATGCCTGAGCCAATTTCAGAAAGTCAGTTGCGTCTGTACCCAAACATTATGGTGGAGGACACCGCGCACACCATCAACAAGAAGGTCGGCTGGTTGCTGCACGGGCAGGAATCGATTCTGGTTCCTGATTTTAATACCAAGTGTCAGTGCCAGATTCTGGGTGAAGGCATCGGTTTTTTACCGGACTATATGGTACGCGAAGCGATGGAAAAGTCGCTGCTGGTCACGCGACAGATCCATAACCCTCGTCAGGATTCACGCATGCTGTTGGCAACCCAGCACGCGGCAACCGGTCGCGTAACACAGTGGATTAAAAAAGAGTTTGGCCCACAAGGAGTACTGACGGGGATATATCAGGATCTGCTGCATCGGCAGTGATGTGCCGGATAAGACTATCCGGCGGAAATCAGTCTTCAGGCGCGAATATCGTCGTACTCGCGCGTTTTATCAAACTCATGTTTGGCAAACGGACACAGCGGGATCACTTTGCGGTTTTCGGCGCGCATTTTCTCCACCACCTTCGCCACCAGCAGTTTACCCACGCCCTGACCTTTCAGACTGGGGTCAACATCGGTATGCTCAATGATGCTCAGATGCTCACCTGTCGGCACAAAAACAATCTCGGCGACCTGCTTGCCTTCAGCATCGTTAACATAAAACTTGTTATGGCCTGCAAGAATTTCCATGGTTCCCTCACTTATTTCTGGCGATATTTCAGCGCACCACTCGGACAGGTATCAATAACCCTGATAACCGTCGCAACATCGACTTCATCCGGGATGATCCACGGTTTACGCTTCAGGTTGAAAAGTTTTGCGCTTCCCCGAACGCAATTGCCCGAATGTTGGCACATCCCCGTGTTGAAATAGACATCGATCTTCTCGCCGGTATAGGCCCGGTAACCTGCATCCAGTAGTTCCTTATCCACGACATTGCCTCGCATTTTTTTATTGTCTGGGTCTAATCATAGACCCATGCGAGGCTGAAGGAAGCGGCTGAAAGCAGAAATATCACTCGGCCCTTGTGTGCAACGACGGCTGCGGCTCCATCGGCAAATACTCCAGCATCGCCGGTGTTGGCGGCGGCAGGCGATTATCGGCAATATCTCTGTCCACATCGATATGGCTGATCTCGCCATTCTCATGATGGTGAACCGTCAGCACCCTCGCTTTGTTCAGTTCTGTAACCAGCTCGCGGGTAATGCGTAAACTTTCGGCCAGCTCATGGTCTTCCAGACCCGGCCTGCGGCTGCGTCGCTCCACCCGGAAACGAAACTGGTTGTACTTCGCCCAACCAATAAGCACCAGACCATTGACCAGGGCGATAAGGATATAAAACGTGACCGTATCCAGCGTGGTGAAAAAGGGTCGCACACCCATATACGGTGAATGCGCCAGGGCTGTGATCAGCCCTTTATAGATCAAATAGATAAATCCAACCCATGCGATGGCCGTCAACAACACATCGATGATGCGCGGCAGCAGACGCCGTTCGGTAAAAATCAGCGGTTGGTTCATGATTCAATCCTCCCGATACCGCGGTCAGGACTCACCCAGCGCGCCCTGCCGCGTTTGCGTTTAAGCATCACTTTGGGGAAAGCCACCAGCGTAGTGAACAGACTCAGCATCCAGTACACCACCGGGAACCAGATGATCCAGAACAACGAGGCGCCAATGCCTTTTTCATAGCGTCGTTCAATCATCAGACTCACCGCGAACTGCAACAGGCAGACCACGCCGAGGATAAGTCCAGTGAAGGCTGGCGGGAACAGATGCTGAACATACAGCGTGTCTGGCATTGGGAATAGCAGCCCTAACAGGAACAGCACGATACTAACCGCATAAGCAAATGCCCAGGCGGTAGAGAAACAGAACTCAAGGAACAGTGGCCACATACGGCGGAATTCCCACGACCACAAGCGGCGCATGTTAACGATAAACACCTCCGCACCACCTTGTGCCCAGCGCAGGCGCTGCTTCCACAGTCCTTTCAATGTTTCAGGCATCAGGATCCAGCACAGTGCGCGTGGCTCAAAGAATACCGACCAGTGGCGCAATTGCAGCTTCCAACTGATGTCGATATCTTCGGTGATCATGTCCGGGCTCCAGTAACCAACTTCAGCCAACGCCCGGCGACGAAACGCGGCAACGACACCTGAAACAGTAAATATCTGCCCGTAGACTCGCTGGGTACGCTTGATTAAGCCGATAATCGACGAGAACTCACCGACCTGTACACGGCCAATTAACGTCGAACGGGTGCGAATACGCGGGTTACCAGTCACCGCACCAACGCGCGGGAACTGGATAAGCGGAGCCACGATATAGGCGACCGCATCACGATCCAGTAACGCATCCCCATCGATGCAGACCAGGTAATCACTGCGCGCTGCTGCTGCACCGGTCTTAAGCGCCAGGGCTTTCCCCTGGTTTTCCGCTAAGTGAATCACTCGCAGGCTGGGGTACTCTGTTGCCAGCTGTTCCAGTACATCGTGCGTGTCATCTGTCGAACCATCATTGATGGCAATAACTTCAATATTCTTATATCGCTGAGCCAGTGCAGCCTCGATCGTCTCACGCGCATTGATCCCTTCGTTAAAACACGGGATCAAAATCGAGACCAGCGGATTTCCCTCCAAAGTAGGCGGTGGCGTTTCATCTCCCCATTTCCAGTGACGCTCACGGTAAAACCAGAAATAGACCCCGCCGCTTATCCACAATGCAGACATGAACAAGGGCCAGAAGAAGACAAAGTTCAACATCACTTCACCCGTGAAGACGACAGCCACGCCAAACGGCAGGCTGAACATCAGGCAAAGTATCAGGAAAGCAATTATGCGATCGGTCATTTTTGCGGGTACCAGTATGAGGAGAACGTCGAACGAATCTCTGACATCTCAGGTTTATCGCTGATGAAATCATCCGGGTAATAGCCGTAGTTGCCTGCGCCGCTTAACTTAAGCTGACGCATCCATTCGGCGAGTTGTTTACCACTGATTTCGGCCTGTTCCCCGGATTTACGCCAGTCGCGTGCCTGCAGTTCAAACACGGTTTTATCCAGCGCGCCGGGCGTCTGTGCAACAGCATTCACCAGTCGGTCGAGCCAGGCGTTAGCATCATTAGCCGGAATTTTTTCCATGAATGGCATCGCCATGGGGGCTGTCCAGTCATAGGTATTCAGGAAGTCATTCAGGTTTTGTGCAAACCAGGCTTCACTTTCAGGTTCCAGTACCGGCATAGCATAGATATTACGGGCGGTTTGCACCTGCGGACCGCGAATATTGCGTACCGATTGCGTCAACTGCTTAGTGAAGTCGATCAGCATCTTACTTTTCAGGCGAGTCCAGCGCTCAAACGCCTGAGGGTTATTACGGATTTGCTCGATGCTTCCCGGAAGTCCTGCGGCACGGTAGGCGGCTAACGCCTCCGGCGACGCATCTTCAAAATCCGTCAGGAAGGCATCATCATGGAACAAGATGCCTTTGAAGCTGGCGTGCTTCGCCAGGTCTTCATAGATCTCGGTAATGCGTTTACGCGCTTCGCTATCCCACGGAGAAAGACGCACATACTGTTCACGATCGATAGCCGTACGTCCGGTTTTTGGATCCCATGCCGTTACACGCGGAATTGAGGCATCCAGATCGAAAGCCAGTACCGGCATCCAGGCGTACACGGTAACCCCAGCACGGGTTTGTAACTGCCAGGAGATATAGTTAAACAGATCGGCGCGCATCGGCAGCCAGCGGTTAGGGAAATAGACCTCGCGAATATTCCCGTCGCCCTGCGGATCGGCATATGCCTGCAGGAAGACATGAGAGATACGCATGTCATAAACACGCTGAATCAGCTTATCGATGTTTCTCTTCTGCTGGGCGGGATCTTTGTCATAGACGTAATCCAGGTCGACATGCATCACGCGCATCGTCTGCGGTTCACGCACCTGAGCAACCTGGCTGGCAAAACGCTTGAGCGATGGGTTATCAGAAATCAGTACGCGCGGGATATCATCAAGGAATGCCGCATTCGCCAGCCCTTCATTGAGCGTAAACGCCATCTTATAACCTTGCTCTTTGGCCAGGTTTAAAGTCGTCCCGCTGGCGGCACCGTAGGGCCAGACCCAGGCACGTGGCGATTTCCCCGTTACCGCTTTAATTTTATTGGTAATCAAAGAGATATCGGTATTAATACGGCGATAGTATTGCTCGTCCGTTTCGTAAGTGCCGGTTTTCTTATCGTAAAGACGGTTTGCCACAGCAGGTTCTTTACTTCCCTGCGGGTTCGCCTCAGCACCGAAATGCGAGTTCCAGGTATGCGCGCCGATTTCCACCAACGGCGATTTGCCCATTTCCTCGACCATCTTCCAGGTGGCGAATTTGTCGCGCGCCGTCATCAGGCCACCAAAATCGACTTTTTTGTCCGCAGGGGCATCCACCCAGCTTCCAACCGGTGCCCAAAGGGCTGGCCAGTTGTAGGCTTTCAGCAGCGGCCAGACGCGGGTATAGAAACTGCTATACCCGTCATCAAAGGTGAGCAGAACGGCTTTTTCCGGCAGCACGATTTTACCGTCATGAGCATCCAGAATTTGCTGGACGCTGATCGGGTTATAACCATTATCACGCAGCCAGGCTATTTGATCGCTCAGCGCGCTGGTACGCACAGAGAGGTA
Organism: Citrobacter sp. Awk 2; assembly: GCF_028069815.1. Taxonomy (NCBI): domain Bacteria; kingdom Pseudomonadati; phylum Pseudomonadota; class Gammaproteobacteria; order Enterobacterales; family Enterobacteriaceae; genus Citrobacter; species Citrobacter sp. Awk 2. The sequence goes on along the minus strand of NZ_JANEWL010000029.1, from coordinate 24,306 downwards.
ACGCTGATCGGCTGCATCATCCTCTACATCGTGATAGCCGAGAACCAAAAAACTATTTTTCGGCCACGGGTGATCGGCCGTCAGCGGCGTTCTCTCATCAGGAGGAACATAGCGAGGCGTCGTATTGTGCGCACTGCTGCACGCGGTAATCATCAACCAGCCAGCGATGAGTGCGCTAAGCCATAGGCATCTTTTCAGCATGAACAATCCTTAAAACCTGACATTCAAATCGAAAGCGAGGGAGATATTCCGCTCACGTTTACCGTCGTAGGGGCGTTTATCCCACACCAGCATCACCCCGCCATCTACGACGTTGTTCCATTTAAGCCGTTGACCGTAACCCAACTGGACGATAGCCCCCGCGTCTTCACCTTGTTGCCAGTAGCCGCCCACGCCAGCCACTCCCTGCTGTGTCCACACGGTGTCATAGTGTCGGTAAAGCACCTGCTCCGCGGTCAAGCCGGGTACCACAGAGAAATCACTTTTGGGGTTGTAATACGGCACATTCTCTTTGGTGTTGGTGCTACCGCCGATACCCGGAGTAAAATCCAGCGTGAAACGCGGTGTTGTCCACATACGCTCCTTTCCGCTAAGCCCGTATTCGATACGATCGTTACCATCCGAGAAATGTGAAGCAGCAAACGACAATTGATACTCTCGCCGCTCGTTTTGGTACCAGCGGACAAACATATCGCCGCCGTTGGCATATACGCCGCTACGCAGCGCACGCAGTGGCGTATTGCGGGAAAGACGCTCAGCTGACCCACCCACACGCCAGTTATCATTGAAGTCATGCCAGGCTGAAAGACGGCCCCCCAGTTTCTGCCCGTCGCCATAATTACGGCCAGACAGTTCCATTTCGGCCCAGTAATCACGTGAAGTCCATTCAGCACCCGCCGCCAGATCGCGGCTGATGCCTTTTCCTTCTTCAAACTCGCCGGTGGCAAAGTTGAAACCGGTAAACAGTCGCCAATTGTCATTAATCGGCGGGCTGTAAATCGCAGTATTAATGTTGAAGTCATTCTTACCGCTCACCGGGCTATCGGAGGAGATCCCCTGCGTACCGCTGATACGCACTTCCGACATTTTATGCACATCACGGATCCGTGCCAGGCGCAGCGTCGCTTCGTCATCCGGGCTACGGGCGATGACATCATCGGTCAGCTCGTCGGCCTGTTTCCACTCCTGAAGATCCAGCGCCACATAGGCCTGCTGACGCTCCAGCTCCAGGTTGCTGGGCTCGATCACTTCCGCAAGCTTTAGCTCTTTTTCCGCCGCATGTGGCAATCCACGGGCTTCCAAAACGGAGGCATAGGTTATGCGCAGCCCCTGGTTACCAGAACCCGTTCGTGCCAGATGTTCTGAGAGTTTTTCTGCCTCTGGCAGTTCATTGGCAGCAAGATGATATTGCGTCAGCAGCGTCTGCCCGAGCAGCCAGTTATCGTTAGGCTGTGGCGTTGGCGAGCCATAGATACGACGCAGATACGGGCTCTCTTTGATCAAGTCATCGACTTGTTTTTTAGCGGCAGCAAAGTTTTCATTATCAATATGCGCATAGAACAGATCCTGTTGATCTTCAGGACTGAGCGGCGTCACAGGGATAGGTCCGTTCGGATAATAGATGCTCGCCAGCATTGCTTCGGTCTTTTCCGGCTGACGTTCGCTGAGCCACGCCGAAGCCACCCAACGTTTGGCATAGTTGGGCACTTCACCGTCCGCGGAGAGAGATTCGTATTCCTGAATCACGTCGGCAGTACGCTTACGCACCAGCAGGGCGCCCATGCGATCAATTCTCGCCCGGCGCACATCGCCCTGGGCTGCGGGATCATCTTTCCAGGCTGCCAGCAACTGGTCATAGCGGGCAAGCGCTTTATCCGCCACGAGAAAACGCTCATCTTCATTTCGTGCAGAGGTATAAGAAGCGCGCACCTTTTCGGCTGCAGCATCAAGCGCCAGACGCCGCTTAACGGGGTCAGATGTCGGAACCTCTTCCGTCAGTTCCAACGCAGGTTCAGCGACACGGTTGGCTGACAGCGCTGACAATAGCGTGGATTTCGCATTTTTGTTACCCGGATCGACTTCATCCGCCTGGCTGGCGACTAACAGCGCATCCCAGTTTTTCCCCTGTGAATGATACACATAGGCAAGCAGTGCATCAGAGTCAGCCCCCGGATGCGCGCGTGCCCATTTATTTGCTTCAGTCAGGGCCTGCTGATTGTAACGTGCATCCGCCAGCGTCATGATCCAGCCGGTACGTACATCGGCGTTCTCAGGCTCTTCCTGTACAACGCTCTCCCAGAGCGCTAATGATTCATTCCAGCTCTTCTGATTGCGATACGCACGCGCAGCGGCCACTTTACCGCGTGCAGGCACATCCATCTGCCCACGATACCGCTGCCAGATATCAATGGTTGCTTTATCGTTGTTATCAACCCAACCAGATACTTGCAGCCAGTCAGCCACCTGATTTGGCGTTAACGCACTTTTCTTTCCCTGCTCCTCAAGGTAGCGCAATAACGGTGTGCTATTACCACCTCGCGCTTCAATAATCAACGCATCATAATCTGATACTGCTGCAGAGGCTTGCATTGGGAAAAGAACGCTTGCCGTAAATAAACAGGTTACTGACTTGAAGCGTTTAATAAAGTTGGCATGTCGACGCATACTGAACATATCTGCCCTTATATCTTACATCATAGTAAAAATAAGCGTTTTCAATAAGTTATAGTCATTCCTTGACGGTTGCCGACCATGTAAAGTGCACTGCCGCTTATTTCGTAATATGGCTAAAAATCATTTAATTCTTTCGTCTTATTGACTCCCTATGACTCTTCCACTCGTCGTTGAGAGGCTGGCGAAAGCTCAGGAATTTTATCACTCAGTGTGGGGTCTTGCTATGTTATAAGAAAACTCTTAGGCAAAAAAAGTATTTTAAACCAAATTATCCTAATACTCTTGGGATCGAATACTGGATTTAGATTAAGTTTCCGTGACGAAACCACGTAACGATGATAACTATTATCAGCAAATATAGAAACACCAGGTAACTGTTTGCCTGATAAGCATTTTGAGAATTGACAGGAAAAACCTGATAATTAACAGTAACTGATAACACTATAAATAACATCAGTTAATTTTAAACGGCTAAGTTTCAGGGTGAAACGAGCAACACAAAACCAGGTAAAAAGAATTAGATAAAGATATAACAAAATGAAATTAAAGGGTTTTATTAACAGTAAGTTTATCCCCTACCAAAAATGGCATTGTGGAATCCCCCAATGAACCACCGCAGGTAATTGTTAATTTCACTATGCCCAAGTGTATTTATCATTCCACAAAACTGTACTTATCTATTTGTTAAATTATTGGCGATATCAACGACAATCAATTTTTACCCTTACAAAATACAAGACTAATGCTATTGAATGATGTCCATTGAGCCATAAGCGTTTGCGCTTACCCTTTGCGCATTCTTTCAGGTAATCTGGCAAAAGACGCCAACGGGAGCTGGTCAATGAAAATCGTTAACGCAGAAGAAAAGCACATCCCCGCTATCCATACTATCTACGCACATCATGTTCTTCACGGAACTGCCAGCTTTGAGACTGATCCGCCAGATACCCGCGAAATGCTTGTTCGCCTGACTAAGATCCGCGAACTGGGGTTGCCGTGGGTTGTGGCCCTGCAGGACGAAAAAGTCATCGGTTACTGTTATCTCACCCGCTACCGTGAACGCTATGCCTACCGTTATACGCTCGAAGATTCGATTTATATTGATCCGGCAGCACAACGTCAGGGTGCGGGCAAAGCGCTACTACACCATGTCATTACATGGGCAGAAACACACGGCTACCGACAGATGATTGCCATCGTCGGCGACAGCAATAATCAGGGATCGCTGAAAGTCCACCAACAGGTCGGATTTACCGAGGTCGGCACGCTAAAGAATATTGGCTTCAAGCATGGTCGCTGGCTCGATACCGTATTGCTACAACGTAATCTGGGTGAAGGTAACAGCACACTGCCGCCCGATGCTGGCGTGATACTCTGAGGGAAAACGGAGGGGGGGAAGACCCCCTTAATACTAATTAAGGCCGTTTGCCTGCTTTACCGACCAGCTACTCGCCATCTTCCTTTGCGAAAGCACCTTTTGCGCATCCGGGAGGATTTCCTGCACCTCATCAGGCTCACCGCATCTGCGGGGCGTTTTGGAACATAGAGAATATCTCATGCAAGGATAACCTGTTATCGCAGGAAAATTTATTTTCTAAGCGTTATCAGAGATTGAGCGGGTAATATTAAATCCAGTATACCCTTATAATTCAAAAGTGATACAGGGGGATTATTCAACAGCGAATAATCTCCCTACATCTCCCTATCGTTCTATAAATGGGACACTGCTTCCCACTTTTCAATCTGGACGGGTTATAACACATGAATTATAAATGCATCTGTTTTCTATCTCTGAGGTTACACCATGAACAAGAACATATTGATCGCAGTATGCGCATTAGGCTTTGTGAATATTGCACATGCCGAAATATATAAATTAGATAGTACGCATACGAATGCGATATTTAATATCGACCATTTTCAGACATCAACCAACCATGGTGGCTTTTACTCCATCAGCGGAGAAGTGAAATATCTTCCAGAGAAACAGCAAGGTGAAATGCAGGTAACCATTCCTGTTAAATCTCTCAATACCGGTCTGGAAGCATTTGATAAACATATCCGTAGCAGCGATATACTTGATGCAGAAAAATATCCGGATATTGTATTCAAATCAACAAAATGGAACTTCTCTGAGGGCAAGCCCGCCTCCATTGAAGGGATGTTGACGATGAAAGGTATTACTAAACCTGTCACGTTAACGACGACCAAATTCGGCTGCTATATGAGTCCGGTTTTCAACGCTCAGGTCTGCGGTGGTGATTTCTCTGCAAAAATTGATCGTACCCAATGGGGGGTTGATTATCTCGTCAACATAGGAATGAGCAAAACAGTTGATATTAACATTCAGGCTGAAGCAATACGCCAATAACAAGGAAGTAAGAATGAAAGTGAATAAAACAGTTCTGGCCATAGCCTCTGTGGCTATGATGATGTCATCGGGTCTGGCGCAGGCCGAAGCATATAAAGCCAGCACCGAAGAGCACCCCATTAAAATGGTCAACATTGACTCTCTTGAAAATCAAGTAAAAGCCAGAATGGAAAAGGGAGCATTTGGTTATATTCGTGGAGGCGCGGAAGATGAAAATAATCTGCGCAGCAATACCGAGAGCTTTGATAAGAAATTTATCGTTCCACGAGTATTGCAAGGTATTGAATTAAAAAATATCAATCTTTCAACCAGCTTGCTGGGCATTCCGCTAAAAACACCAATTATCCAGGCGCCAATGGCAGCCCAGGGGCTGGCGCACGAAACCGGTGAACTCGCCACAGCCAGAGGGATGGCCCAGGTTGGTTCAATTTTCTCTTTAAGCACCTACGGAAATAAAACCATTGAGGACGTTTCCAGAGCATCAGGGGGAAATCCGTTCTTCTTCCAGCTCTATATGAGTAAAAATAATAAATTTAACGAATTTATATTAAATGAAGCGGTTAAACATGGTGCAAAAGCGATCATTCTGACAGTCGATTCACCTGTTGGTGGATATCGCGAAGACGATATAAAGAATAATTTCCAGTTCCCTCTCGGCTTCGCAAATCTTGAGATGTTTGCGAAGCAGAGTGATGACGGTTCAAAAACAGGCAAAGGTTCTGGTATCAGCGAAATTTACGCACAAGCCAAACAAGCCTTCACTCCGGAAGATATTAAATACGTTCACCAAATCTCCGGTCTGCCAGTCATTGTGAAAGGAATTCAGTCGCCGGAAGATGCAGAGGTTGCTATTAAGGCCGGAGCTGCAGCTATCTGGGTTTCTAACCACGGGGGAAGACAACTCGATAGTGGGCCATCCTCATTTGATGTACTGCCCTCTATCGCAAAAGTTGTAAATAAACGCGTGCCAATTATTTTTGATAGTGGTGTACGTCGTGGTTCACATGTATTTAAAGCTATCGCTAGCGGCGCTGATATCGTGGCTATTGGACGTCCTGTCCTGTACGGTCTAAACCTCGGCGGAGCTCAAGGTGTTGCTTCTGTTGTCGAGCAACTCAACAAAGAATTAGTCATCAATATGATGCTCGGTGGAACCAAAGATATCGAACAGGTGAAAAAAACCAAATTGTTGACCTTACGTGATCTGGAAGAATAAGAGCATACTTTGGGTTAACGGCATGAAATATTAGCCCCCTCTATTCCACTCACCAGAGCCATTATTAAAGAATAGATAATAATGCTGAATACCGGCCACTATGGCCGGTATTTTATTTATTCGCCAGATAACTATGACAGTGCTAAATCGCAGCAACATCACCGACACCAGACGCTATCTGGATTTAGACGAGCAAGCCGTTAGCCAGGAGGTCAATGAGATGGCCTTTTAAGAAGGTACACATTCTGCATCTACAACAACGCCAATTACACCAAAACCGTCACGATCAGACCGTCCGAACAGTGCAACATTTGAAGAGGAGTTGCCCCCTTTACTGGCTGATACGAAATGTAGTTTTACTTAAGTCTAATACTTGTTGCTCATGCGGTTATTGTTTGTAAAATAGCCAATTAAATTATTTCCATAGCAAGTAGAGGGACCTATGAAGCAATACACCAATGAACTTACCGCCGAAATGCTGGCAGCATTTGACCAGTCACCATTCACAGCAGAACAGCTCGCCGGAATGAATGATGAAGCCCGCTCCCTCATCGAAAAGCAAAACGCCTATAACCTCGCTCACCCAGTTACAGCCGCTTATCTGATTGCTACAGAGGGTAGCTTAACCCGCAACGGGGGAACGGTTATCAGTGAATACAACGGGCAGCAGATCGAAATTGAAGACGGAACACGCCTAAATGTATCTCTTGTGGGTGATGAAGTTCGTTATCCAGATGGAACCACCGCGAAAATCAGCACTGGAGTAGGCAATACCTCTGGTGACTCCGCCGCTCTTGTCGGTAGCTTACTCGACAACGGCGACGAAATTATCAGTAGCCCACAGAATGCCGGAAGAAGAGTAGTCCGAGCAGGGGAATCGTTGCCAGAAAACTTTCTGAAATAAGGCGGTCACTATGGCATCGGTTAACAGAGGCTGCACAGTTCACGGTAAGAACGTTGGTCTACACGGAGATAAAACATCTACAGGCGCACAATGTATTGCCGCCCGCCCCGGTATGTCTGTCATGGGCAAGTGGAAACTCTATATCGGCGATAAGACCACCCCTTGCCCTAAATGCGGGAAAGTGGGGGTGATAGTGAGCGGTGATCCTCGCTGCTCAAATAGCGCCGCAGTCGCCGTGGATGGTGCTGAAATCCTCTGCGGTTGTCCACAGGGTACTAATTTTCTTATCGCGCCGGGCACCGTTGAGGTGAATACCCCTTCTTGGGCGACAGCACCTGTAGAGCCAGTGCAACATGCACAGGCAGCGAAGAAACAAAACAGCTTTGCTGACACCTGCAAGCCAGAAGATAACCAGCTATTGAACGGCGTTTACATCTGGACAGAAATCACCGATGCAGGACACGCTTTCGTTTCGGTGCATGAAAATAACTCGATCTACGTTTACACCTACGGGCGCTTTGGTCGAAGAGGACCAGCTAACTTTACAGGCGATGGAATACTTAACTTCTTTACCGGTGACGATGCTCGTAGCTACTACCGTGAAGAACTTTACAAAGTTAATGCTCGGGTATTCAAAATTGATGATGCATCCATAGTGGAGACACGTTCATTGTTTGAAAACCTTTGGAACTCAGGAGCAAAGCCAATCCCTACTGAGAAAATGGGTGAAAGAACCAAACGCAGGGGAAGAGTAATTGACGTCTATGATCTTACTGGTAGCAACTGTACAACTCACACTGTTCAGGTAATTCGTAAATCTGGCTCAAACATTTTCGAAACAAGCTACACATCGACTACAACGCAATTACCGATTGAAGGCGTGGAAGATTTTGCAGTGCCTTTATCTCTGCAAAATTATCTTATGCGCAAGAGCAGCAGCCTAAACTCAATGCAAGTAACTGAAGTTACCAATGAATTTAAAGAGCAGTATCCAAACATAGATAATTACACTCTTGGTGAAGAAAATGCTATGGAGAAAAACCTTGCTGCGGGAGCCTCTACATTAGGTTCGGCTTCTGGTTATTCTGGCGGTACGGTTGGTGGATTCTTGGGTGGTTCATATGACCTTGACGAGTAGAACAAAATGTTTCATCCGATGGGGGAGCATAATCACGATCTCTTTCCTCTACATAGCATCCATTTTGGTCAATGTATTAGATTATGGGATAACGAGAAAATACACTGACATACTCAATGAAAAAACGATCACTATTGAAGCCTGTAATGCTGTGGTGGCTGATTTTGAACAGTATTACGACAGACTGATTGATGTTTCTCTCTTCGGTTACATCATTTCTACCGTGTTGATCCTGATCATCTTCAAGAAAGTGAGATGACCGTCAAAGGCTGGAGAAATCCAGCCTTTCCCCTTCTCCCTGATTTTAGACAATACAAGCCTAATGCCCGTTGGTGGTAAGACAACGCGCGGAGCCGTCAGGCGACAACATCAGGGTATGTCAGACAGTGAAGTTTATCAGGATGACCATGTACCCGAAGGAGCGAGGCCGAACCGCTGGCAGAGCTTGCATGTGGTGTGCAAGTACCGTGACCACCATAAAACCTGTTTATTCCCTGCAACGTCATCGCGACGTGTAGCATGTGGGAGCATCGGCAAAAAATGCGCTTCACTGTAAGGTTATGAGAATCAATGCCCGGATCAGGCTTTGCCTTCACGTTGTGCTATCGCGGTGTGAGGTTGGAACTGCCGCCGCCGAATAGTTATACTCTCATTTCCATAGTAACTATCCGTGACAACTAACAGTGTAATCCCCGTTGGTACTTCGTCGTTCAATGGTAGAACGATCACAGACAACTTATGTTAAGTAAGTTGTTGATAGCGAAACACATTAAGCCAGTAGCTGGCGGTGTTTTGCAACAAGGGGAGAGATCTGGAGCGGGCGAAGGGAATCGAACCCTCGTATAGAGCTTGGGAAGCTCTCGTTCTACCATTGAACTACGCCCGCGAAGAGGTGCGTGGGCCATTATAGACCTTACGCACCCTCTGACAAGCCCAAACTATGCTAACTGCTGATAAAATAGCCTGTTAGCACTTAGGTTTACTCCCCTGCGGCGGTAAATAACGCAGTGGATCAATCGCCGTTGCGCGATAGCGAATCTGGAAATGCAGGCGTACAGATGCCGCATCAGTGCTACCCATGGTGGCAATTTTCTGCCCGGCCTTCACGCTCTGCCCGTTGTTCACCAGTAGCGTATCATTATGCGCATAAGCGGTAATGTAATCCTCACTGTGTTTAATCATGATGAGGTTGCCATAGCCCCGCAGCTGGTTGCCGACATAAACTACCTTCCCTGCCCCCGCCGCATAAACCGGTGTGCCGCGCGCAGCTGAGATATCAATACCCTTGTTGCCGCCATCCGCCGTTGAATAAGGCAGGATCACTTTTCCGCTGGCAGGCCACAGCCAGCAGCGTTGTCCCACAGGCGGCCAGGATGACTGCGGTACGGAGGACGACGGTCTGACTGCCGCTGTTTTTGTAGAAGATTTTGTGGTGCTCTTGCCGGTAGTCGGGCTGGTTTTCGTGCTACCGCTAAGCTTCAGCCTTTGCCCTACTTCGATGGTATAGGGAGGAGATATGTTGTTGAGACGGGCGAGATCCCTGACGCTGGTACCGGTAGAGCGCGAAATCGCGTACAGCGTATCGCCACGCTTCACGGTATACGTAGAGCCGGAATCAGATGAACTGGAACATCCTGCAACGATCAGGCTGCCTACCAACATTATCAAGATATAAAAGCGTTTACTCATCAGACATTCTGCACTAAACACGAACGTTCACCTCCAAACCCGAGGTAATTATCATACCAGCCAGCCGGACGATCCCCAATCGCTTCGGCTCAACCTGATGTATTAAACGGATATCCCTGTGCAATAATATCCATCAGCGCGGGCAAGTAAGGCATGGACGGTAATTTCACCAGCGCCGGATAAAATATTTGTGGCGAGGGGAATACATCCACCACGTAGCACTGGCTGAGTTTATCCGCGTCGACTTCTGAAGAGGGTAGCAATGTCGCGGCTTCAAGGCCGGACTCCAGCCAGTCGAGGATCACTCCCGGCTGTGTGATATGCATGATCACCCTGGCGTTCACACCAGATTTACGAAACAAATCCATGAGCATTTCGTAAGTCCCTGAATCCTTCGCCCTGTGCAACAACACCAACGGCAGTGCCGCCAGTGATGTGTAGTTATAGGGATTCGATGGTGGACCCGACAGACATTTTTTATTGATAACCGCCACCAGCTTAATCGGGTCAAAAGAAACATAATCAAAACCTTCACTACGATAGGGCCGTTGTATTAGCGCCAGGTCAATTCCACCTTCCGTTAATAACGTTTCAAGATGGCTAGAGTCAGTAACTGAAATATTTATCGTGGTTTCTGGATTACGTCGATGAACCTCCATCAATAACGCTTTAAAATAATTCTGATAGAGATGCGTTAATCCAATTCTTAATTCAGTTCGGTTTTTCTGCGCAATGTCTGCCGTTTCGCGAGCCGTGTCCTCAACCTGACGTAATATTTCACAGCCTTTTCGATAGAGGAAAAATCCGGCTTCCGTGGGTTCAATACGGTTTCCGCGGCGCATAAAAAGCGATACCTGAAGTTCTTCCTCCAGTTCCTGAATTCGTTTACTGAGTGGCGGTTGCGCCATGTTCAGCGATTTCGCCGCCTGGCTGACGGAACCTTGCTCTACCACCCGACAAAAATACCGTAAGCGCTTCAAATCCATCATGATCACCTGTAGTTTCATTTATCTCCAGTATCACACTTACCTGGGAAAATAAAAAGCCAGCCCATTACACATCATATTGGTTAATCACTATTTAACACGTCATTAAAATAAACTTTTTTGATCTACTGACCATCCGGTAAACGGTATTTGTTTAAAAGCGCCATGGGAAATATTGTGCCGGCAGCGAAACTTCTTTTCCAAAGGAACATCCCATGGCAAATGCTGATTACAAAACACCCTCAACGGTGCATGATTTACGCTCCGCACTCGAACTTCTTAAAACACTGCCCGGCGAATACGTTGAGACCAATACCGAAGTTGACCCACACGCTGAACTCTCCGGTGTTTATCGCTATGTTGGCGCAGGCGGCACCTGCCAGCGTCCAACACGCAAGAACGGTCCAGTAATGGTCTTCAATAAAATCAAAGGATTTGCAGATATCAGCGTAGCAATTGGCCTGAACGGCTCACGTCAACGCGTCAGTCATTTTCTTCAGTGTGAACCTGAAAAACTGGGGCATCTGCTGAAGGATTCTGTGGAAAACGCAATCGCACCGGTAATAGCCCAGGGGAATGCCGTATGCCAGGACGTCGTGCATCTGGCGAGCGATGCCGATTTTGACCTGCGTAAATTACTGCCTGCACCAACCAATACCGAAGAGGACGCTGGTCCCTATATCACTATGGGCCTGTGCTATGCCTCGGACCCGGAAACCCACGAATCCGACATCACCATTCACCGTCTGTGCGTACAGAGCCGTGACGAGCTCTCGATGTGGCTGACACCGGGCCGCCATATTGATGCGTTTCGTATGAAAGCAGAGGCTGCCGGACGGCCACTACCGATCTCTATCAGCATCGGGGTGGACCCCGCGATTGAAATTGCCGCCTGTTTTGAACCCCCCACTACCCCACTGGGCTTTAACGAACTGAGCATCGCAGGCGCACTGCGCGGGAAGGCGGTTGAGATGGTTCAGTGTAAAACCATCAACGAAAAAGCCATCGCGCATGCCGAGATCGTGATTGAAGGCGAGCTGCTGCCAAACGCACGTGTACGGGAAGACCAGAACACCAATACCGGTCGTGCTATGCCCGAGTTTCCCGGCTATACCGGCGAAGCCAAAGAGTCTATCCCAGTCATCAAAGTGAAAGCCGTGACACACCGCATCAACCCTATCTGGCGCACCACCGTAGGTCCAGGCGAAGAACACGTCAATATGGCCGGGATCCCTACCGAAGCCAGCATTCTGGATATGGTTGAACGTGCCATGCCGGGAAAACTGCTCAACGTTTTCGCCCACTCTGCAGGCGGCGGTAAGCTGCTGGCAGTTCTGCAGTTTAAAAAATCATCCTCGGCGGATGAAGGCCGTCAACGTCAGGCGGCTTTGCTGGCTTTCTCTGCGTTCCCGGAACTGAAACATGTCATCCTGGTAGATGAAGATGTTGATATTTTCGACAGCGACGACGTGCTATGGGCTATGCAGACCCGCTATCAGGGCGATGTCGATACGATTACGATCCCCGGTGTCCGCTGCCACCCTCTCGATCCGTCACAAGTACCAGAATACAGCCCGAGCATTCTGCAACAAGGGATGTCCTGTAAAACGATTTTCGACTGTACGGTGCCATTCCACCTAAAGCACAACTTCCAGCGTTCTGCATTTAAAGATGTGGATGTGAAGCGCTTCCTGCCGGATTTCGAATAAAGGAACGCACCATGACAGCACGCATCATCATAGGTATCAGCGGAGCATCCGGATTTCAGTACGGTGTAAAAGCGCTGGAGCTGCTTCGCCCGCTTCCCGTTGAGGTCCATCTGGTTGTCTCGAAAGGCGCAGAAAAAACCTGCGAACTGGAGACGGATTACCGCTTGGATGAAGTTATGGCACTGGCTGACGTGGTGCATCCCATCGCTAATCTTGGGGCAGCTATCTCCAGCGGTTCATTTAAAACGCTGGGTATGCTGATTGCGCCTTGTTCAATGCGCTCACTGGGCGCAATTGCCCACAGCCTGACGGACAACTTGCTCACCCGGGCAGCGGACGTGGTACTGAAAGAGCGACGTCGTCTGGTGCTGCTAGCCAGAGAAACGCCGCTGAACCTCGGTCATATTCGCAATATGGCCGCCGTCACCGAGATGGGTGGAATTATCTTTCCGCCAGTGCCGGCGCTTTACCAGCGTCCGCAAACGGCAGACGACATCATTACTCATAGCGTTAATCGCGCGCTCGATTTGTTTGACCTTGAGATCAACAACATCCCTCGCTGGGGTGAAGGCGAACTACGTTTTAATTAACAGGATATTCTGCAATGCTAATCGGCCCATATGTAAATGGCTCCGCCGTCATAATTGGTGGACTAGTTGGCGCAATGGCGGGCGGTAAGCTCCCCGAACGCGTCAAAACAGCGCTGCCAATGACCTTCGGTCTGTGCTCCGTTGGTTTAGGCATCACCCTGGTGCTAAAAGTAAAATATATGCCCGCCGTGGTCCTCGCCATGGTGATTGGTGCAATTCTTGGTGAGCTACTGCATCTGGAAAAGGGCATTGGCAAAGCCGCTGGCTCCACGCGTGGTTTGATCAATAAAGTTCTGCCGCCGGTCAACGGGCTTGGCCATGATGAATTCACCGAGAAATTCGTCGCGATTCTGGTGCTCTTTTGCGCCAGTGGCACCGGCATTTTCGGTGCGATGACCGAAGGTATGAGTGGCGATCCGTCGATTCTGTACATCAAAACGATTCTGGATCTATTTACCGCTGGGATCTTCGCGACGCTGTTAGGTTACGCGGTGATGACCATTGCTATCCCACAAATCATTATCCAGGTCGCGCTGGCGATGCTGGCAGTGGTTATTCTGCCGATGATCACCCCGGACATGATGGCGGATTTTTCCTGTGCTGGCGGATTGCTAATGGTCGCGACCGGATTGCGCATCTGCAACATTAAACTATTTCCGGTCGCCAACATGCTTCCAGGGCTTGTTTTGGTAATGCCTTTGTCCCATTTATGGGCTACCCTAGTGGCCTGAGTACATGACCCGGCGGGTTTGTGCCGGGTTATTTTTTCTTTTCAGGAGTTGTCATGGCCGGGGAACATGTCGTTTTGCTGGATGAGCAAGATATACCTTCAGGTATACTCGAGAAGTATGCCGCCCACACCCACAATACCCCTCTACATCTCGCGTTTTCCTGTTGGATTTTTAACGACCAGGGACAACTGTTGGTTACCCGTCGTTCACTGCACAAAAAAGCCTGGCCGGGTGTCTGGACAAATTCGGTGTGCGGTCATCCACAATCAGGGGAAACAACTGAAGACGCCATTATCCGTCGCGCCCGCTTCGAGTTGGGAGCTGACATTCGCGCACTCACGCCCGTATACACTGATTTTCGCTATTGTGCCGCAGATCCCAGTGGAATTGTGGAAAATGAAGTTTGCCCGGTATATGCCGCACAGCTAATCAGCACGCTACAGCCTAATGCAGAGGAAGTGATGGATTCTCGGTGGAGCAATCTTGAGGATGTGTTATGCGGGATTGACGCTACACCGTGGGCCTTCAGCCCGTGGATGGTAATGCAGGTTTCAGACGATAAAGCGCGAAAATTATTGCGCGCATTTTCCAACGGTCATTAATTGCCGGATGACAACGCAAAAGCGTTTTATCCGGCCTACGAATCGTCTCGCGTAGGCCGGATAAGGCATCAGCCACCATCCGGCAGTTCACATCTTACTTAACCGGACGCATTGCCGGGAACAGGATCACGTCGCGGATGGTGTGACTGTTAGTGAACAGCATAACCATACGGTCGATACCAATACCCAGACCAGCAGTCGGCGGCAGACCATGTTCCAGAGCGGTGACGTAGTCTTCGTCGTAGAACATCGCTTCGTCATCGCCTGCATCTTTAGCGTTAACCTGATCCTGGAAACGCTGTGCCTGATCTTCAGCATCGTTCAGCTCGCTGAAACCGTTACCGATTTCGCGACCGCCAATGAAGAATTCAAAGCGATCGGTGATTTCCGGGTTTTCATCATTACGACGCGCCAACGGAGAAACCTCTGCCGGATATTCGGTGATGAAGGTCGGCTGAATCAGGTGCGCTTCCGCCACTTCTTCAAAGATCTCCGTCACGATACGGCCCAGACCCCAGCTCTTCTCAACTTTGATGCCGATAGATTCAGCAATCGCTTTCGCTGAGTCGAAGTTGTCCAGATCCGCCATATTGGTTTCCGGACGGTATTTCTGAATCGCTTCGCGCATGGTCAGTTTTTCGAACGGTTTGCCAAAGTCGAAGACTTCTTCACCGTAGGGCACTTCGGTCGTTCCAAGAACGTTCTGTGCCAGAGTACGGAACAACGATTCGGTCAGTTCGATCAGATCTTTGTAGTCCGCATAAGCCATGTAGAGTTCCATCATGGTGAACTCAGGGTTATGGCGAACAGAGATGCCTTCATTACGGAAGTTACGGTTAATTTCGAATACGCGTTCGAAACCACCAACCACCAGACGCTTGAGGTACAGTTCCGGCGCAATACGCAGGTACATGTCCAGATCCAGCGCGTTATGGTGGGTGATGAACGGACGTGCTGCCGCACCGCCGGGGATCACCTGCATCATTGGGGTTTCAACTTCCATAAAGCCGCGGCCCACCATGAACTGACGAATACCCGCCATGATCTGTGAACGCACTTTAAAGGTGTTGCGGGATTCATCGTTAGAGATGAGATCCAGGTAACGCTGGCGGTAACGCGCTTCCTGATCCTGCAGACCATGGAATTTATCCGGCAGTGGACGCAGGGCTTTGGTCAGCAGACGCAGCTCGGTGCAATGGATGGACAGTTCGCCGGTTTTGGTCTTAAACAACTTACCTTTCGCGCCGAGGATATCGCCCAGATCCCATTTTTTGAACTGCTCGTTGTAGACGCCTTCCGGCAGATCGTCGCGCGCAACGTACAGCTGAATACGGCCGCCAACATCCTGCAGCGTAACGAATGATGCTTTACCCATAATACGACGGGTCATCATGCGGCCAGCAACGGATACCTCAATGTTCAGCGCTTCCAGCTCTTCGTTTTCTTTCGCGTCGAAGTCAGCGTGCAGTTGGTCTGAGGTATGATCGCGACGGAAATCGTTCGGGAACGGGATCCCCTGCTCACGCAGGCTAGCCAGCTTCTCACGACGCGTTTTCAGTTCATTGTTAAGGTCGGCTACCGCGTCAGCGCCCTGTGCGTGTTGTTCAGACATGTTGGTTCCTCATAACCCTGCTTTCAAACTTGCTTCGATAAATTGATCCAGGCTGCCATCCAGCACTGCCTGCGTGTTGCGGGTTTCAACCCCGGTACGCAGATCTTTAATGCGGGAGTCATCAAGGACATAAGAACGAATCTGGCTACCCCAGCCGATGTCGGACTTGGTGTCTTCCATCGCCTGTTTCTCGGCATTCTTCTTCTGCATTTCCAGTTCATAAAGCTTCGCTTTCATCTGCTTCATGGCCTGGTCTTTGTTCTTGTGCTGGGAACGGTCGTTCTGGCACTGCGTTACAATCCCGGTCGGGATGTGAGTGATACGCACCGCAGATTCCGTACGGTTAACGTGCTGACCGCCCGCACCCGAGGCGCGGTAAACATCGATACGCAGGTCTGCCGGGTTGATATCGATATCAATATCATCGTCAACTTCCGGATAAACAAACGCAGAACTAAACGACGTATGGCGACGGCCACCGGAATCGAACGGGCTCTTACGTACCAGACGATGTACACCGGTTTCCGTGCGCAGCCAACCGTAAGCATATTCTCCAGCGATTCTGATGGTCACGGATTTAATACCCGCCACTTCGCCTTCAGACTCTTCAATAATTTCCGTCTTAAAGCCGCGAGCTTCAGCCCAACGCAGATACATACGCATCAGCATGCTGGCCCAATCCTGCGCTTCGGTACCGCCGGAGCCAGCCTGAATATCAAGATAGCAATCTGCGCTGTCATATTCACCGGAGAACATACGACGGAATTCCAGCTGTGCCAGTTTATCTTCCAGCGTATCGAGTTCTGCTACGGCTTCGTTAAAGGTTTCTTCGTCGTCGGCTTCTACAGCCAGTTCCAACAGGCCGGAAACATCTTCCAGGCCCTGGCTCATCTGGTCGAGCGTATCGACAATGGCCTCAAGGGAAGAACGTTCTTTACCCAGCGCCTGTGCGCGTTCGGGTTCGTTCCAGACGTCAGGCTGTTCCAGCTCGGCGTTTACTTCTTCCAGACGCTCTTTCTTAGCATCATAGTCAAAGATACCCCCTAAGAACGTCAGAGCGCTCCGTGAGGTCCTGAATGCGGTTATTTACCGGATTAATTTCAAACATGGTCTGATTTCTTTTATTGAACGAGTCAAAATGCGGTTATAAGAGCGGGATTGTAACCAATTCACGCTCTTTTTTATAGATATAGTGACGCTAAAGTGGCCAGATATTATCGATAATAATTTGCAATGAGCGGTTGCCGCGAAACTCATTAATATCCAGTTTGTAGGCAAGCTGAACTTCGCGAACACCGTTATCCGGCCAGCAACGGGTGTCGACGTTAAACGCAATACCGTCCAGCAGCGGCCCGCCGCCAACCGGTTCCACCATCACTTTCAGGTGACGCTCACCAACCAGACGTTGCTGGAGCAGGCGAAAATGTCCATCAAACAGCGGCTCCGGGAACATTTGCCCCCACGGACCGGCATCACGCAGCATTTGCGCGACTTCCATAGTCATCTCTGCCGCACTCAGCGGACCATCAGAGACTACCTCACCCTGCAATAAAGCAGGGTCTAGCCATTCTGTTACCAGCTCGCCAAAACGCTGCTGGAAATGCTCGAACTGCGCTTCTTCCAGCGACAGGCCTGCTGCCATCGCATGTCCGCCAAACTTGATGATCATGCCGGGATAAAGCGTATCCAGACGCTCCAGCACATCACGCATATGCAGTCCCTGGATCGAACGTCCGGAACCTTTTAAGGTGCCATCCCCCGCAGGAGCAAAAGCGATTACCGGACGATGGAAACGCTCTTTAATACGCGATGCCAGAATGCCGACCACCCCCTGGTGCCATTCGGGATGATACATCGCCAAGCCCCCCGGGAGAGTGTCACTACTGCGCTCCAGTTTTTCACACAGGGTCAGAGCTTCTGCCTGCATCCCCTGTTCAATCTCTTTTCGCGTCTGGTTGAGTGCATCCAGCTCATTGGCCAGCATACGCGCCTCACCAATGTTATCGCACAGCAACAGCGCAACACCGACGGACATATCATCCAGACGACCTGCCGCGTTCAGCCGAGGGCCAAGCGCAAAACCTAAATCACTGGCGGCCAGTTTAAGCGGGTCGCGATTGGAAATCTCCAGTAGCGCCTTAATGCCAGGGCGGCACTTTCCCGCACGAATTCGGCTTAAACCTTGCCACGTCAGGATACGGTTATTGGCATCCAGCGGCACCACGTCCGCTACTGTGCCCAAAGCAACCAGATCAAGCAAATCGGCCAGATTTGGCGGTGCGATACCACGTTCATCAAACCAGCCTTTGTCACGCAGGAAGGTGCGCAGCGCCAACATCAGGTAGAAGGCTACCCCCACGCCTGCCAGCGATTTCGACGGAAATTCACAGTCGTGCAGGTTAGGATTGATGATTGCTTCCGCGCCCGGCAGCGTATCACCGGGTAGGTGGTGATCGGTCACCACCACCGGAATATTCAGCGTTCTGGCATGCTCAACACCCGCATGAGAAGAGATGCCGTTATCCACAGTAACGATCAGTTGAGCGCCCCGGGCATGCGCCTGATCCACGACTTCCGGGCTTAAGCCATATCCGTCTTCAAAACGGTTGGGCACCAGGTAATCAACATTACTACAACCCAACGCACGCATCGCCAGGATGCTCAGTGCCGTGCTGGTCGCACCATCGGCATCGAAATCCCCCACCACAATGATGCGGGTTCCTTCGCGAAAGGCGTTATAGAGGATCTCAACCGCTTTTTCTACGCCACTCAAATGCTGCCACGGCAACATCCCTTTCACGCTACGTTCAAGCTCCTGCGCACTACGCACGCCACGACTGGCGTACAAACGACGCAACAAGGGAGGTAAATCCGCAGGCAGTTCGGCAGTCTCGTCGGCCTCACGCCGACGGAGTTGTATCTGTTGTTTCACGCGAATTATTTACCGCTGGTCTGTTTTTCGTGTGCGTCGAGGAATTCTTTCATCTCTTTCGGCCCCTGATAGCCCGGAACAACATAGCCGTTGCTCAGGACAATCGCCGGTGTGCCACTGACGCCAAACTGCACGCCCAGCGCGTAATGATTCGCGATATCCACATCACAGGTCGCCGCTTTCACGCCCTTACCCGCCATCGCATCGTCAAAGGCTTTGTTTTTGTCTATTGCACACCAGATTGACTTCATGTCCTGCTCGGCCTGGCTTTCCAGCCCCTGTCGAGGGAAAGCCAGATAACGGACTGTGATGCCCAGCGCGTTGTAGTCTTTCATTTCTTCATGCAACTTGTGGCAGTAGCCACAAGTGATGTCGGTGAAAACGGTGATGACGTGTTTTTCCTGCGGCGCCTTGTAGACGATCATCTCTTTTTCCAGCGCATTCAGATGCTTCATCAGCAGTTGGTTAGTGACATTCACCGGGCTTGCACCACTGACGTCATACATCGGCCCCTGAATAATATGCTTGCCGTCTTCAGTAACGTACAGCACACCGCTATTGGTCAGTACGGTTTTCATGCCCGCAACCGGAGCAGGTTGAATTTCGGTGCTCTGCACGCCCAGCTTCGCTAATGACTGGCGAATAGCCGCATCGTCTGCATGTACCATGCCTGAAAACGCAGTAGCCAGCAGGGTGAGCATCATAAAACGTTTCTTCATAACCTATCCTTTACTGTCAGCACTCACGCTCGTGGGTGATGCTGTTGATGTAGTTGACGCAAGCGCTCCGTTGCGACATGTGTATAAATCTGTGTAGTCGAGAGATCGCTATGCCCCAGCAGCATCTGCACCACGCGCAGGTCAGCGCCGTGATTGAGCAGATGCGTGGCAAAAGCATGCCGCAATACGTGCGGCGACAGTTTCTCGCTGTCGATCCCTGCTAACACAGCATAGTGTTTAATACGATGCCAGAAAGTCTGACGGGTCATCTGCTGCGCACGCTGGCTGGGAAACAGTACGTCAATCGATACGCCGTTGAGCAACCACGGACGACCGTGTTCCAGGTATGTTTCCAGCCAGTACACGGCTTCTTCGCCCAGCGGCACAAGCCGCTCTTTGTTGCCTTTACCAATCACCCGCACAACGCCCTGGCGCAGACTAACATCGCTCATTGTCAGCCCCACCAACTCTGATACGCGCAACCCCGTGGCGTACAAAACCTCCAGCATCGCTTTGTCGCGTAGCTCAAGAGGTTGGTCGATAAGCGGGGCCTGCAGCAGCCGTTCTACCTGCGCTTCGCTAAGATCTTTTGGCAAACGCTGCGGAAGTTTAGGTGAAGCAAGCGAGGCGCTTGGATCGTCTTCGCGAAATTTTTCGCCATAAAGATGCTGAAAAAAACGCCGCATGGCACTGAGCAAACGTGCTGAACTGGTGGCTTTATACCCGCCATCCATTCGCTCAGCCAGCAATGCCTGCAAATCATCGCTCTGCGCCGTCGCCAGTGAAATGCCACGATGGTGCAACCATTCAACAAGCATTGTCAGATCGCGACGATACGCACTTAACGTGTTCTCCGCCAGATTTCGCTCCAGCCACAGGGCATCAAGAAATTGCTCGATGCGTGCCAGATCTTGTTCCACTCGCGCCCCTTAATTCACTCTCATTTTTGATGCATTATGCCTCATTGTGCCGAGATTGCGGCGATTCTGTTACACTAGCCGCAACGCTACAGCAGAATTGAGATGTTTACGTCATGAACATGGGTCTTTTTTACGGTTCCAGCACGTGCTACACCGAAATGGCAGCAGAAAAAATCCGCGATATCCTTGGTCCCGAACTGGTGACACTGCACAATCTCAAGGATGATTCCCCCGCCCTAATGGAGCAGTATGACGTGCTCATTTTGGGTATTCCAACCTGGGATTTCGGTGAAATTCAGGAAGACTGGGAAGCGGTCTGGGAGCAACTGGACAACCTCAACCTGGAAGGCAAGATTGTCGCGCTTTACGGCATGGGTGATCAACTGGGGTACGGTGAGTGGTTCCTTGATGCTCTGGGTATGCTGCATGATAAACTGGTCACCAAAGGTGTTAAGTTTGTCGGTTACTGGCCAACAGAAGGTTATGAATTCACCAGCGATAAACCCGTGATTGCCGATGGGCAGCTGTTTGTCGGTTTAGCTCTGGATGAAACTAACCAATACGACCTCAGCGATGAACGTATCCAGACCTGGTGTGAGCAAATTCTCGGTGAAATGGCAGAACACTGGTCCTGAAAACCGTGTTGCCGGATGACGGCGTGAATGCCTTCTCCGGCCTACATAGCGCACTAAACCGTAGCTGCTCGCCATCGGTCATTCGCCGGCGTTAACCCTGCTTCGCCTGTTGCAGCATTAACCGCCGCAAATCCCGCCACTCAGCGTCATCCATGCTGTCCGCTGCCAGCCACAAATGCTGACGTTTTCCCGCATCTGAACGCAAACGCAGCATCATGCCCGTTTTAATCATCCAGGGAGCACAAACGATAGACCACTCCTGCCCCTGCCAGCGCAGGCGACCGTCCATTAGCAGTCTAATCTCTCCCTGACAAGCGTTAATGCGACGCTGACTGCGTACGCTATCAAATACCACCAGAGAGAGCAGAACCAACCATAATGGGGTGTAGCTCAATGGCCAGGGCATCAATAAAATGAATACCGCAACCAGCCCATGAATGAGCAGAGAGAGCCACTGTGCGCGCCATGAAACGCGTAAATCAGATTGCCACTGGACCACGTTCCCGATTCCGTGTCTGGATGAGTCGCACCATCTGCTCCAGCTGCTCATCAGCCGGTTTCCCATGATTCATCAACCAGTTAAATAAGTCTGGATCATCGCATTCCAGCAGACGGATAAAGATGCGTTTTTCTTCGTCACTTAAGTTGTCATACTCATGTTCGAAAAACGGCATGATGGAGATGTCCAGTTCACGCATACCGCGGCGGCATGCCCAATGAATACGTGCTTTGTTGTTAATATCCATGTTCTTTTCCCTGTCTCGCGAAAACGAAGTATCCGGCTATTGTAACGTGTTTTTCACGCTCTTTTACGGGAATATCAGTAAACGGAAGCGCGATCGCTAAATAAAACCACATTAAGTCAAAGGGTTCACTTTTTTTGGATGTCTCCTCGCAAAGCTTAATATAAGGCACAAACAGGATGTTTAAACCGCTTGCAATAGCCCATAGCTCTTTTACCATTAGTCATTATTACCGCGTTAAGCAAATCAGGACATTATTATGGCTTTTACATCGTTTCCTCCTCGCCAGCCGTTTGCGTCGGCACGTTTGCCTCTGACGCTAATGACGCTCGACGATTGGGCTCTCGCCACCATTACCGGTGTCGACAGTGAAAAATACATCCAGGGTCAGGTCACCGCAGATGTCAGCCAGATGACCGAACAGCAACACCTGCTGGCAGCTCACTGCGACGCCAAAGGCAAAATGTGGAGCAACCTGCGTCTCTTCCGTCAGGCTGATGGCTTTGCCTGGCTTGAACGCCGTAGCCTGCGTGATGCCCAATTAACCGAACTGAAAAAATACGCCGTCTTCTCGAAGGTCGTGATTGCCCCGGATGATGAGCGTGTCCTGCTGGGCGTGGCAGGCTTCCAGGCGCGTGCGGCGCTAGCCAATCTCTTTAGCGAACTGCCAACCAGCGATAAGCAGGTCGTTACCCACGGCGCTTCCACCCTGCTGTGGTTCGAGCATCCGTCTGAACGCTTCCTGCTGATCGTTGATGTCGCAACCGCTGAGATGATTGCAGAGAAACTGCGCGGCGAAGCAGAATTGAATAACAGCCAGCAATGGCTGGCGCTGGATATCGAAGCGGGTATCCCGGTGATCGACACCGCCAACAGCGGTCAGTTTATTCCACAGGCCACTAACCTTCAGGCTCTGGGTGGTATTAGCTTCAAAAAAGGCTGTTACACCGGCCAGGAAATGGTTGCCCGCGCAAAATTCCGCGGCGCCAATAAGCGCGCAATGTGGACCCTGGCGGGTACTGCCAGCCGGGTACCAGAAGCGGGTGAAGATCTGGAGCTAAAAATGGGTGAGAACTGGCGTCGTACCGGTACCGTTCTTGCTGCCGTGCAACTGGCCGATGGTCAGGTGTTAGTACAGGTCGTGATGAATAACGATATGGAAGCAGACAGCGTGTTCCGCGTGCGTGATGATGCGAAAACGCTGCATATTGTGCCGCTGCCGTATTCGTTAAACGAAGAGTAATTAGTAGGCCTGATAAGCGCAGCGCCATCAGGCAATTCAGGGCATGCCGCCGGATGGCGGCGTTGCCTTATCCGGCCTACAAAACATATCCAGGGCGAGGCGTTTACGCCGCCCCTGGGGTTGCACTGGATCTATGCGTGTTACCCAACATACAAATAAATCGCCAGAAAGTGACAAACACTGCCACCCAGCACAAACCCATGCCAGATAGCATGGTTGTAAGGAATACGTTTGCAGACGTAGAAAATCACGCCCAGCGAATACACAACGCCCCCCACAGCCAATAACGTCACACCGCCTGCGGCCAGTTTAATCGCCAGTTGATACACCACAATCAACGATAACCACCCCATCGTCAGATAGGTCACCAGCGACAAAACCTTAAAGCGGTGAGCAATAGTCAGTTTGAATAAAATACCAAGCAGCGCCAGACTCCAGATAACGATCATCAATCCACGCGCCAGTGGCGAATCCAGTCCCACCAACAGAAACGGCGTGTAAGTCCCGGCAATCAGCAGATAAATAGCGCAGTGGTCGAATTTTTTCAGCCAGATTTTCGCTTTCTGATGAGGGATGGCGTGATACAAGGTTGAAGCAAGGAATAGCAGGATCATGCTGCCGCCATACAGGCTATAGCTGGTAATCGCCATAGCACTGGCATTGGTATCCACTGCCTGAACCAGCAACAGCACCAGTCCGACAATCCCAAACACCAGCCCGATACCGTGACTGATGCTATTGGCTATTTCCTCAGCCAGCGAATATCCCTGCGCGATTAATGGCTTCTGAACCATACGTTACTCCGGTAAAACGAACACTTTCGTGATTGCGTCTCTAGCGTAACTGAGAATGGTTCCAGTGAACACCTGTTAGCTAAAATATTTATCAAATAA
>NZ_JANEWL010000289.1:0-255 GCF_028069815.1 Citrobacter sp. Awk 2 | reverse complement strand
TGTGGTGCGGCCTGAAGTCGCTGGTCGACAAAACAGATTTCCGCCAGAACGTGAAAATCGAACTGCTGGATATGTCCAAAGAGGAGCTGCGCCAGGATTTTGAAGACAGCCCGGAAGTGACTCAGAGCGGACTGTATAAACAAACCTATATTGATGAATACGATACCCCTGGCGGAGAGCCTGTTGCCGCACTGATTTCTTCGTATGAGTTCGATGCCTCAGCGCAGGATGTCGCATTACTGCGTAATATTTCGA
>NZ_JANEWL010000288.1:0-249 GCF_028069815.1 Citrobacter sp. Awk 2 | reverse complement strand
TCGTAATGGTTTGCTGCACGTCGATGTTGTCCCTTCCCAGGCGGTCCAGTTTCAATACTACAAGCTGATCCCCAGCCTCCAGTTTATGAGTCACCATATCAGCAAAGCCTTTGCGCTGCATCGCCTGTACTCCCCCTGACACGGTTTCTGATATCACCCTGCTATCATTCACTGCATAGCCAGCCTGACGAATCGCCATAATCTGGTTTTCTGTTGACTGTTCGCTGGTGGACACACGGCAATATGCAA
>NZ_JANEWL010000287.1:0-253 GCF_028069815.1 Citrobacter sp. Awk 2 | reverse complement strand
TTGAAGAACGGAGTATGACGGCCGCCTTCGTCTTTGGACAGAATGTACACTTCAGATTCGAACTTGGTGTGCGGCTTGATAGAGCCCGGCTTAGCCAGTACCTGACCACGTTCGATTTCTTCACGTTTGATACCACGCAGCAGAACACCAACGTTCTCACCAGCACGGCCTTCGTCCAGCAGTTTGCGGAACATTTCAACGCCAGTACAGGTAGACTTGGCAGTCTCTTTGATACCAACGATTTCAACTTCTT
>NZ_JANEWL010000286.1:0-255 GCF_028069815.1 Citrobacter sp. Awk 2 | reverse complement strand
CAAAACATCTTCGGCGTTGTAAGGTTAAGCCTCACGGTTCATTAGTATCGGTTAGCTCAATGTATCGCTACACTTACACACCCGACCTATCAACGTCGTCGTCTTCAACGTTCCTTCAGGAGACTTAAAGTCTCAGGGAGAACTCATCTCGGGGCAAGTTTCGTGCTTAGATGCTTTCAGCACTTATCTCTTCCGCATTTAGCTACCGGGCAATGCCATTGGCATGACAACCCGAACACCAGTGATGCGTCCACT
>NZ_JANEWL010000285.1:0-261 GCF_028069815.1 Citrobacter sp. Awk 2 | reverse complement strand
ATTATGCCCACGCAGCTGGTCGTCTGGCAAAGCTCATTAAAACCATTCGAGATAAACATCCTGAAGATACAGTGACGGTACTGTCACACAGCCAGGGAACGATGATTGCCCTGGCCGCTGCTGCAATTGAAGCTCCGGACGCACTGTTTGTGATGAATTCGCCCTATGCGCTGGATAATGAAATGACAACCTATATTTCATATCCCATGAATGAAATCATCAGCAAGGAAGCCAGAGAAGCGACATTTGCCGATATTGTAA
>NZ_JANEWL010000284.1:0-264 GCF_028069815.1 Citrobacter sp. Awk 2 | reverse complement strand
TTCCAGTACAACGCTTTCTCCACCCACAGTACTTTCATTTTGAACAGACATGAGCATTCCTTGTTAATCCGTTATAACGTCGTGATGGTTAAGGTTGTTTTGGTGCCAGAGATGACAGTTCGGCTCTGAGCTCCGCACTGAGCGCCGGGTTCAGCAGAATTTTTTCCAGCTCCTTTCGAAAAGCCTGGTTATCCAGCAGATTGGCCTTTAAATCACGCAGCAGGTTGCGCATGGAAAGCATGGCTTTCAGCTGGGGTATTTGTC
>NZ_JANEWL010000283.1:0-277 GCF_028069815.1 Citrobacter sp. Awk 2 | reverse complement strand
CACGGTCCAGACTCCTACGGGAGGCAGCAGTGGGGAATATTGCACAATGGGCGCAAGCCTGATGCAGCCATGCCGCGTGTATGAAGAAGGCCTTCGGGTTGTAAAGTACTTTCAGCGAGGAGGAAGGTGTTGTGGTTAATAACCGCAGCAATTGACGTTACTCGCAGAAGAAGCACCGGCTAACTCCGTGCCAGCAGCCGCGGTAATACGGAGGGTGCAAGCGTTAATCGGAATTACTGGGCGTAAAGCGCACGCAGGCGGTCTGTCAAGTCGGATG
>NZ_JANEWL010000282.1:0-277 GCF_028069815.1 Citrobacter sp. Awk 2 | reverse complement strand
CATCCGACTTGACAGACCGCCTGCGTGCGCTTTACGCCCAGTAATTCCGATTAACGCTTGCACCCTCCGTATTACCGCGGCTGCTGGCACGGAGTTAGCCGGTGCTTCTTCTGCGAGTAACGTCAATCGCTGCGGTTATTAACCGCAACGCCTTCCTCCTCGCTGAAAGTACTTTACAACCCGAAGGCCTTCTTCATACACGCGGCATGGCTGCATCAGGCTTGCGCCCATTGTGCAATATTCCCCACTGCTGCCTCCCGTAGGAGTCTGGACCGTG
>NZ_JANEWL010000281.1:0-286 GCF_028069815.1 Citrobacter sp. Awk 2 | reverse complement strand
CCTTAAACAGGGGATGGGACTCTGTAAAACGGCTGGTTTCCGTATTGGGCAGTCCCTGCCAGCCAATACTGCGTAAAGGGGCAGAGCCCATTACCCGGTCGTGAGGGTTACAGTAAATCCAGGTGGTACCGTGGTTATCACGCTCTGGTACACCGCCGCGCGTTTTCCCGGCCGGTGACCAGCTTTCGCCATCACTGCTGGCTCCTGCAAGTAATCTTTCACACCCTTGCTTTTTTAAGCGTGTTTTGTTTTCAGCCACTTTCTTTACAATATCGGCAAATGTCGC
>NZ_JANEWL010000280.1:0-291 GCF_028069815.1 Citrobacter sp. Awk 2 | reverse complement strand
TTTAAGGCCGCGGGAGACACGCTGTACGTGCGTATGCTCGGGCGGAACACGCCATGCGGCGTTGAACCCAGCACGCAGACCCACTTTAGCAATCTTGATGATGGGAAACCATTCTGGGACAGCACCACAACTCTAATGCAGAAGATGACCTGGCCTGCGCCGGGAAAAGGGCAAAAGCTGACCATCAATGGGCCATTGGTGCCTGAACCTCTGTCAGCAGAAGAATTAAAAGATTTTGACCAGGATTATCGCAGCAAAGAAAAACAGACAGGAAAAATTGGCTATGGCTAC
>NZ_JANEWL010000028.1:0-47551 GCF_028069815.1 Citrobacter sp. Awk 2 | reverse complement strand
CTTCTGGCACAATTGTCCACAGACGCTGAGCAGGCTGGCAAGGACTAAGGTTAGCCAGATCATTTAGGCCTGTACTGAATCAAGACCAGGCGCCCCTGATTGTCGATATAGTCAGCGGGAGGAATGGCAAGCTGATTAATATCCTCATCCTTCGAAATTGACAGCACGAGCGTAATGATCCCTTCCTGACGATGTTGCGCCAACCAGCCGGCAAAATCATCCCGACTGACGAAGCGGCCCTGGGCATCCGGATAATTAAGGCCATATTTTAACTCACCTGTTTGCCCGTACATGTTGATGTCATCGCGTTTCAGGCTCCAGGCCAGACCAGCAGCAACGCCAACACTATCGGTGAAAATATAACGGCTCGACTCCAGTGACTCTTTGGTCATCTCGACAAAAAACTGTGGTTGTTTGGATTCCATTACCCGGTCAGGTACTGAGAAACCGAACAACAACGCCAGCCCCAGCGGGCAGAGCGCTGCTAATTTCCAGTTTTTTTCACTGTTGTTAAGCGTATACCAGCCAAATAGCGTCCAGGTGATAAAGATACCCCATGAGCAAAACACTTTATACGTTTCGATATGCGACCAGACCGGTGTCTTCAACGGTCCGAGCGTGGACACGATAAATGTGGCGACAATACCAATAACACCGAACAGAATATTGATCCAACTGTTGACGCGCAGGGCTGCAGAACCTTTTTCAGCAGCCTGCAAGCCAAACCGCGCGGTAAGGATTGCCAGCGGCGCGAAGCAGGAAAGAATATAGGTTGGCAACTTCCCTTTGGCGATACTGAAAAACAGGATCGGCATAATAATCCAGCTCAGCAGGTATAAGGCGCTACGTGGTACATCCCGTTCACGCCAGCCTGTACGCAATGCGCCCGGTAGTAGCCCGAGCCAGGGTAAGGCACCCGCCACGAAAATCGGTATGTAGTACCAGAATGGTGCTTTATGTTGGGCATCATCCTGCGCAAAACGCTGAATATGCTCAATCCAGAAAAAGTAGTGCCAGAAGTCTGGTTCGCGTTGTGCAATCGCCAGCCCCCACGGCAGGACAATGGCAATACAGCTGATAATCGACAACAGACCGTAAATAAAGATCTCTTTCCAGCGCCTTTGCACGAAAACCCATGGCAGCACGCTGAGGACGGGGACAGCGAGCGCGAGAAAGCCTTTGGTCATCACGCCCATGCCGCAGGTGAGTCCTAACAGCAAAAAGGCGACAATTTTACCTGTTCTGGTGGTGGCCTGCATTCCCTCCCAAAAACAGCACATGCCCGCCATTAGCCACAGCGCGATAATGGGATCAAGTACCGCATAGGTTCCGATACTGTAAACAGAGAAAAACGTTAGAAAGATGACGGCAGAGAGTATGGCCGTGCGTTTGTCACGCCATAGCCGCATTGCCAGCCAGGCGACCAGAAGTGCAGTCAGTAGGGTTGCAAAAATAGCCCCCGCCCTGACGCCAAAGTTGTTTGCACCAAACAACCATTGCCCGATGCTGTTTAACCAGTATCCCGCGATGGGTTTTTCAAAATAGCGTAGCCCTAAAAAATGTGGGACGATCCAGTCGCCAGACGTCAGCATTTCCCGACTGATTTCAGCATAGCGCGTTTCGTCGGGCTGCCAGAGCAGGCGGCTATTGATGGGTAAAATAAAATACAGTGCAATAAATGCGACAAATGCCAGGGCGTAACGTGCGGATTTCATGGTGTCACACTCGCGGGTTGCTGGCAGCCGAGCCATCCCTCTCTGCCGGGTATTTTGCCACGAACGATCTGGCCCGTTGGCAGTGTACTGATATCGTCTGGTAACAGTTCGCCCAGCGGACAAAACGTAATTCCTGCGTCGGCGGCACGAATGAGCAGATCGTCAAATTTCTGCTGAAAAGCAATGCCTTCCACCTCTGCGTGAATCGTGTAGACCGGGGTGCCTTTGTCCCGCTGAATACGGGAGAGAATATAGTCGTTGAAGTCCGCTGCCTGTACCTCCTGACCAACCACCTCATCCCATGTCGGTAGCGTGACCGGAATTTGTGGCGTACCCATTTCTCCTGTTTCAAGTACAGGACGGAATAACGATGTTCCCCTGCAATCGCTGTTATAGCGCAGATGGAATGTTTCTTTCGCTTCGACGACGCGCGAGTCGGCACGCCAGCCAGCGACGGCAGAACAGGTGACGGGTTGGCCGATGATCGTTTCGAGCGCATTAATGCCCCGCGAAATATCATCAATCAGCTGTTTATCGTTCCAGTTGCCACTTCGTGATTGCCAGGCATGATGATCCCAGGCGTGTAAGCCTGTTTCGTGATACCGGGCAGCTTGCGAAATGATGGCCGCATTGGCCAGGCCAATTTCTTTTCCAGGCCACGCGGTGCCGGCCAGTAAAATATCCCACCCGTAGAGCGAGGCTGCGTTTGAGCGCAGCATCTTCCACAAAAATTGCGGCTTCACCAGACGCCAGAGATGGCGTCCCATGTTGTCGGGCCCGACGCTAAAAAAGAAACTTGCCCGAACGTTATGCCGGTTCAATGTCTCCAGCAGGCGGGGCACGCCTTCGCGTGTCCCCCTGAATGTATCGACATCTATGCGCAAGCCCACTTTGGTCATGATGTGTGTTCCGTGATATCCACACTGCGTAAGAAGAAGTCCAGCGTCTCTTCAACCGTTTCTTGCATCTCGATTGTTGGTTCCCAGTTCAGGCAACGTTTTGCGTTACGAATACTGGGTTTGCGGTGCTCAACGTCCTGGTAGCCTTTGCCATAGTAGCTGCTACTCTCGACGTCACGGAAACCAGCAAACGGCGGGAAGTGTTGGCGCAATGGATGTTTTTCGAAGCAGGAAAGGAGCATTTCAGCCAGTTCCTGAATACTTGCTTCATTATCCGGATTACCGATATTGATGATCTCGCCGTCACAGCGTCCGCCATCGTTTTCAATGATGCGGAACAGGGCTTCGATACCGTCACGAATGTCGGTAAAGCAGCGCTTCTGCTTGCCGCCTTCAATCAGCTTGATGGGAGAGCCTTCCACCAGATTCAGGATCAGTTGGGTAATGGCGCGTGAACTGCCGATACGTGCGGCGTTCAGGCTGTCCAGACGCGGTCCCATCCAGTTAAACGGACGGAATAAGGTGAAACGTAATCCTTCTTTT
This sequence comes from Citrobacter sp. Awk 2, assembly GCF_028069815.1. NCBI lineage: Bacteria > Pseudomonadati > Pseudomonadota > Gammaproteobacteria > Enterobacterales > Enterobacteriaceae > Citrobacter > Citrobacter sp. Awk 2. The sequence continues at coordinate 44,394 of NZ_JANEWL010000028.1, read as the reverse complement.
TCACCGTATGCCCAAATGACGCGATCCAGCAGTTGTTTAGAGACCGAGTAGATCCAGCGCGGTTTATTAACCGGGCCGACGATCAGGTTGGAGCTGTCTTCATCGAAGTCTTTATCGGTACACATACCGTAGACTTCAGACGTTGACGGGAAAATGATGCGTTTGCGGTACTTGACACAGTAACGAATAATTTTCAGGTTTTCTTCAAAATCGAGTTCGAAGACGCGCAGCGGGTTGCGGGTATATTCAATCGGCGTGGCAATGGCGACCAGTGGCAGCACGACGTCGCATTTTTTCACATGATATTCAATCCATTCGGAGTGAATGCTGATATCACCTTCCACAAAATGGAATCGTGGGTGTTGCAGAAAACGCTCAATCGCATCGCTGCCAATATCAAGCCCGTAGATTTCGTAGTTATCTTCGCGCAGCAGACGTTCGGTCAGGTGGTTGCCAATGAAACCGTTAACGCCAAGGATCAACACGCGGGTGCGACGTTTGCTGGCGGAAACGGGCTGGCTGTTGAGGCGAGAACCGGCAACCAGACCCAAAACTTGTGCCAGCTGTGAGCCCTGCATGGTAATGCCATCACCCGCTTGCCCGGTAATGATTTCGAGTGCGCCATCGGCACAGGCAATCAGCAATGGTGATACGGAGATAACCGTTCCCGGCAGCGCCGCAGATGTATTTGCACTCTGGCGTGATGACCAGATGGTGAATTTTTGTGTACCGGCATAGCTAAATGCACCAGGCCATGGATCGGACACTGCGCGAACCATGTTATGCAGTTGTGCGCAGGGTTTGTTCCAGTCGAGGAAACTGTCTTCCGGCGTGCGGCGACCAAAACAGGTGGCGTCGGCTTCCTGCTGTGGGTATTCCTGAAAATCACCGGCTTTGATGGCTGGCAGCGCCTGCGCCAGTACCTCGCGGGCAGACTGGCATAATTTATGGTGCAGGGTTAACGCCACGTCATCGGGGGAAATGGTAATGCGTTGCTGGGCGACGATGGCACCGGCATCTGCGCGCTTGACCATGCGGTGAAGCGTCACACCTGTTTCGGTTTCGCCATTGACTAATACCCAGTTCAGCGGTGCACGGCCACGATATTTGGGCAGCAATGAGCCGTGCAGATTAAAGGCTCCCGCAGGCGCAAGACGCAGGATCTCATCGCTGAGTAAATGGCGATAGTAGAATGAGAAGATCACATCGGGGGCGAGTTGGCCGATCCGCTCGATCCACAGCGGATGATTGACCTCGTCAGGAGCGTACACCGGAATTCCTGCGCTGGCAGCGAGGCGGGAAACTGAGCCAAAAAACGCTTTTTCACCTGGGTTATCGGCATGCGTAAAAATAGCAGCGATGTCATAACCCGCATCCAACAGGGCCTGAACCCCCTGACATCCCATATCGTGATAGGCAAATACGACGGCTTTCATGCGCGGTTTTCCTCAGTTGACTGCGTGGTTTGTGGACGGATAACGTGTTGAACAAAATAGCGAGGGCGTGCGCGGACATCGTTATAGATGCGACCGATATATTCGCCGAGTAATCCCATGCCAATGAATTGCGCGCCGATAAAGGTAAACAGCACGGCAAACAGCATAAACACACCTTCTGCCGCCCACTGCGGGCCGAACGTCAGGCGAAGAACAACAAGCAGGACCGACAGGGTAAAACCTGTGGCGGCAATGATGCTGCCCAGCAGGCTCAACATACGCAATGGCGTGGTGGTCAGGCAGGTTACCAGGTCATACATCAGGTTTATCAGACGCATGAAACTGTACTTTGAGTCGCCAAATTCACGCTCGGCATGGTGTACCGGGATTTCCGTGGCGCGGCGGGCAAAGATGTTAGCCAGGATCGGAATAAAGGTGCTGCGCTCCTGGCAATGCAACATGGCATCGACGATGTGACGGCGATAGGCGCGCAGCATGCAGCCGTAATCGCCCATGGCTTTACCGGTCGTGCGCTGAATCAGATGATTGATCATCCGTGAGGCGGTCTTACGAAAGCGGCTGTCCTGGCGGTTCTGACGCACCGTTCCGACGACATCGAAGCCTTCTTTTGCCGTGGCAACCAGCCGTGGGATCTCCTCGGGCGGGTTTTGTAAATCAGCATCCAACGTGATGATCAAGTCGCCAGTGACGTGGCTGAAACCGGCCATAATCGCCGAGTGTTGCCCATAGTTTCGATTCAACAGAATAGAGACAATATGGCTGTTCGGTGCCTGGGAGGCGTCCATCATCAGTTGAGCTGAATTGTCACTGCTACCGTCATCAATGAGCAGGATTTCATATTCAGTATCCAGTTTTTCGCAGGCGGCGCTGGTGCGCCTGATTAATTCTGGCAGGCTTTCCTGTTCGTTAAAAACGGGAATGACCACCGAGACTTTACTAATCGGTGAGGCTTCAAACATGCTTATTGTCCTGCAATCTGGCGAAGTGCCGTAATGACGCGTTGTATGTCATCGTCGGTCATGTCGGGAAATAGCGGCAGTGAACAAATGCGAGCGCTATTCCATTCGGTATTAGGCAGAGAAAGATCGGTGAAACGTTCGCGATAATATTTCTGCGTGTGGGCCGCGCGAAAATGCAGGCCTGTGCCAATATTTCTGGCCTTTAGTGCTTCCATCAGAGCATCTCTGCTCAGCCCACAGCGGGCTTCATCCACGCGAATGATGAACAAATGCCAGGCGTGCAGATGCGACCACTGAGGCAGGGTGAGCGGTTGAAACGGCGTATCGGCCAGCGCTTGTTGATACTGCTGCGCAATTTGCGCCCGGCGCGCGTTCAGACGATCCAGCTTGTTCAACTGCACCAGGGCGATGGCGGCGTTGATGTCAGTCAGGTTGTACTTGTATCCCGGCGCGAGAACTTCAGCCTGCGGCGCGCGACCATAGGTTTGACGGTCATAAGCATCTACACCCAGGCCGTGGAATTTCAGGCTGCGAAGCCGTTGAGCGAGCTGGCTGTCGTCAGTAACAATTAACCCACCCTCTGCACAGGTCACATTCTTGATCGCGTGAAAGGAAAAGATTGCGGTACCACGAGCACCAACATGACGCCCCTTGTATAACGTTCCGACGGCGTGCGCTGCATCTTCAATAACAGGGATTCCGTAGCGTTCACCGATGGCGTAAATGGCATCAAGATCGGCCGGGGCCCCGGCATAATGCACGGGAATAATAGCTTTGGTTCGTGGTGTGATAGCGGCTTCAATGTGTTCGGGGGTCACCATCAGCGTATCGCGGTCGACATCGATCATAACCGGTGTGGCACCCAGCAGGACAATCATGTTGAGTGTAGATACCCACGTCATCGACGGGGTGATCACTTCATCGCCTTCACCCACACCCAGCGCCATTAGCGTAATGTGCATACCTGCCGTCGCAGAACAGACGGCAACGGCGTTTTGGTTTCCTGTGAGCTGGCAGAAAGCGTCTTCTAACTGCTGATTTTTAGGACCCGTGGTTATCCACCCTGAATCCAGAACCGCCTTAACTGCGGCAAGTTCTTCATCACCCATTGCCGGACGGGAGAAAGGCAAAAAGTCAGACATCATTATTCCTTCAAGCCATTTAACGCCACCGCAGTTTTATTTTTAGTGATAAACAGGGGCATCGTTAATTATTTCATCAGGCCACAAAGGTTAAAGACTGAAGGTTAATTTATCCTTAAGAGTTTAAGGTTGGAGATATAAAGGGGGATGTGGAGGAGATTATTTTATTTGTCTGAAAATAAATGATTTTTACGCGTGTTTTGTCGTGGCTATGGCATTGCAGCCCTGCTGCTGAATGATGAGTGCAATGCCATGATCTGAAGGATCAATATCCTACTGCTATCACCATTTAAGCTTACAATAACCCTTTCAATGTTAACGTTTTACGTGTGGCGATGTTTAAATCGTATTGGGCGAGATCTTCCGGTTTAACCCAGGCGAAGTCCTGGAACTCTTCGTTAATCTTCACTTCACGGTTAGCGGAAACACAATCGAAGATGAGATAAATCATGTAAATCTCTTCCTGGCTACCATCAGCATAGGTTTTGGTTCGAATATCGTCACTGAAGGTCCAGGGGGTAATCTGCGATAACTCGAGGTGTTCTCCCAGTTCTTCCCTGATTTCCCGACGTAAGGCTTCTTCGATACGCTCTCCTGGCTCAACGCCGCCGCCAGACAACGCCCACTGACCAGGGAAAACGCCGCGATCGTCGGCCATTTTGCACAGTAAATAACAGCCTTCATTTTGAATGAGTGGGCAAACAATCGTTCTTTGACGCATAAGTCTGTTCCTTGTAGGGGAGGGCGAAGGAGTCCATCGTTAACATATCTTACCTTTTGCAGGCGACAGAAAAAACGCTTCATTGCTGTTTAAGCCTGCTTTGCCGGGGAAAAGAAGGTTGTCTGTTGAAAACGGCAATCAGGTGCCTTTCATCGTCAATTTCAGGTAAGAACTTAACCTTACTGAAACATTGCGGGTAGTATTTAGTTACAATATGTCATTGCATCGCTTTTTTAGCTCATTGATTCCTCGCTATCTGGCAGTACAATCCAGCGGTTTTGGGGCTATGTTTTGATTCTTGCTGGAAAGGATAGAAAATGAAAAAAAGTTTATTACTGGGTTTTGCCGGAATGCTGTTTGTTTCTGCGTCGGCGAATGCGATTAGCATTAGCGGTCAGGCTGGCGAAGATTACACTAACCTCGGTTTTGGTATGGGTACTGAGTCCACCGGACTGGCTGTTAGCGGCAACTGGATGCATAACGATGACGACGGTGATGTTGCAGGGCTTGGCCTTGGTCTGAATATCCCTCTGGGTCCGTTGCTGGCAACAGTCGGTGGGAAAGGTATCTATACCAACCCGAAAGACGGTGATGAAGGCTACGCGGCAGCTGTCGGTGGTGGTTTACAGTGGCCGATTGGCGACAGTTTCCGTCTGTTTGGCGAATACTACTACTCCCCGGACTCACTCTCCAGCGGGATCGACAGCTACGAAGAAGCAAATGCTGGTGCGCGCCTGACGATTATGCGTCCGCTGAGCATTGAAGCAGGTTACCGTTACCTGAATCTGGCGGGTAAAGATGGCAACCGCGATAACGCGATTGCTGACGGCCCATACATCGGGGTTAACGCCAGTTTCTAATCTACCAGGCGCGGCGTTCAGTCGCGCCTTCCCCCCTCCTTGCGTTATAGTGTTTTCATCATAAAAGCAGGAGAACACGATGTTAAACGTGGAGATGCTATCCACCGGGGATGAAGTGTTGCACGGACAAATCGTCGACACCAATGCCGCCTGGCTGGCCGATTTTTTCTTTAATCAGGGATTACCGTTAACACGCCGCAATACGGTAGGCGACAATCTGAATGATTTGGTCGCTATTCTGCGTGAGCGTAGCGAACATGCTGATGTGCTGATCGTCAATGGTGGCTTAGGGCCGACTAGCGATGATTTGAGCGCACTGGCGGCGGCAACCGCAAAAGGTGAAGGGCTGGTTCTGCATGAAGCGTGGCTGGCCGAAATGACGCGTTTTTTCCGTGAGCGGGGACGTGTGATGGCACCGAGCAATCGCAAACAGGCTGAACTTCCGGCCAGCGCGGAGTTTATTAATAATCCGGTCGGAACGGCCTGCGGGTTCGCCGTGAAGCTTAATCGCTGCCTGATGTTTTTTACGCCGGGTGTGCCGTCAGAATTTAAAGTTATGGTTGAACATGAGATCCTGCCGCGCCTGCGTGAGCGTTTTTCTCTTTCTCAGCCCCCGCTATGCCTGCGCTTAACGACTTTTGGTCGTTCTGAAAGCGATCTGGCGCAGAGCCTGGACTCTCTGGTTTTACCACCCGGGGTGACAATGGGGTATCGCTCGTCGATGCCGATTATCGAGCTGAAGTTAACCGGGCCCGATTCCCAACGTGAAGCGATGCTGGCGCTATGGCCAGAGGTGAAACGCGTTGCCGGCCAGAACATGATTTTTGAAGGTACCGAAGGGTTACCTGCGCAAATTACCCGTAAGCTCCAGGAGCGCCAGTACAGTCTGACGCTGAGCGAGCAATTTACCGGAGGCTTAATTGCTCTGCAGCTGTCTCGCGCCAGTGCCCCGCTGTTAGCGAGCGAGGTGGTGCCATCTCAGGAAGAAACGTTGGCACAAACGGCGCACTGGATAACCGAACGACGCGGCAACCATTATGCCGAACTGGCGCTGGCGGTATCGGGTTTCGAAAACGAACATATTAACTTCGCACTGGCAACACCTGACGGTACGCATGCCTTGCGGGTGCGACTCAATGCAAATCGCTACAGTTTGGCTATTCGTCAGGAAGTTTGCGCAATGATGGCGCTTAATATGCTGCGGCGTTGGCTAAATGGTCAGGATATTGCCGGGGAACACGGCTGGATAGAAGTGGTTGAATCGCTCACGATTTAATGATTGATTGGGAAGGCTAAAAACCTTCCCGATCTGACTCATTCTGTGACATCGTCAGGCAATAGCCCAGTAATTAACCGAACCAAATCACGATCAATTCCATTTACCAGCATCATGCGCGCGATACGTAAGGCTTCTTCTTGCGTACCTTTCTGTACTCCTTGCGCTAATCCTTGTTGTATCCCTTGTTGTATCCCTTGTTGTAGCCCATTGTGGTGACCTTCTTGTTTTAGCCTCTCTGCGATTGTCATCAACCTCTCCTTGTGGCGGGGGGAACGTTCGGCAACTTCATGGATAAATTCGCTGACGTGAGAAACGTCACCGTACCGTAGCAGGTAATTAAATAGCGTTTGTAGCTGGCTGTCATTAGCGGTGCTTGTAACTAATAGCGAGACCAGGCGGTCCACTAATCCCATCAAATCGCGATCGCGGATATGTTTTTGCATCAACTCTAGCAGTGCAACACGCCGATGCTGTGCGATTTCATCGTCAGGTATCACGGTAATGTCGACCAGCGGAAAGGCTTCTGAATAAAGCTGTCGTGCCAGCTGTGGATTGTCAAATTCATCCAGCCAGTTGAGTGACCAGGGATAAGGACTTTGTTGACCGTGATAAAACAACATGGGGATTACCAGCGGCAGCGTTTTATTCCCGGCATCAAGATGATACTGCATCGCAGCAGTGGCATAACGCATCAGGCGAAATGCCATGTGCTGTACCGCCGTACTCTGATGTTCAATAACACAATAGATATAGCCCTGGCCTTCGCGGGTTTCTAACGACCACACTACGTCAGAGTAGTATGCGCGGAGATCTTGTTCGATAAAACTGGTGGACTCCAGCTTCAGCGTTTTTAAATCGCATATCTCACGTAATGCGGTGGGAAGATGTATATCCAGATAATCCTGAGCCATCTCAGGGTAAGACATTATCTTTTTAAAAACGGCATCATGCGGTGTAGATGTAGTGGATTTAGCCATGGTAGTCCGTCACCGGAAAGAGAAGATGGCGTGACGGTATCCACTTTTAATATGCGCTGCATGCGGAAAATGGGGTCTTTGCGTGGGTGAATCAGAGATAAATACGCCCGACTGCAACGTATTCAATTAAGCGGAACGGGCTACGCAAAAAAATGCCCGGTAGCAAATGACACCGGGCAACAGGTTTAACCCAACGCTTTGGCAAGCAGGGTGATAGGGTGTTCGCAGCGAAGACTTGTTGACATCTCAATCTGCCATTTACACGTTTCGCAGTCGGTCACGACGATATCCGCGCCGCTTTCTTCAATCTGGCGGAATAACGGTGCGCCGATTGACTGTGACGTCGGATAGTTTTCTTTTTTGAATCCGTAAGTTCCGGCGATCCCGCAGCACTGTGAATCCAGCACAGTCAGTTCAAGTCCGGGAATTTGTCGCAGCAGTTCCAGCGTATAGAGTGTCCAGCCCATTTTCTCCATATGACAGGGTGTGTGATAGACCACTTTTAGCGGCAACGTTTTCAGCGGCAACGTTTTCCCTTCGTCCAGCTTGCGCCACAGCCAGCGTGTAGCCAGTTCAATATGTTCGCGCAGACCTGAGTTGTCGACATCCAGCACTTCAGGGTATTCATCGCGTAGCGCAAAGGTACAGGTTGAAGAGGTGGCAATAACCGGGATGCCTTTTCCGTCAATCGCTTCTCGCAGTGAAGCCACATTACTTACCGCCTGCTTACGTGCTTTATCGGTGAAACCGTTGGCGATCAGTGGTACACCACAGCATTTCTCTTTACTCAGCAGTTGTACGCCGGTACCCATCGCATTCAGCACTTTTATCAGATCTTTACCGAGTTGCGGATGGTTGTAGTTCACAAAACAACCGTGGAAAAACGCGACCTGATCCTGATACTGCGCCTGTTGCGCGGCTATGCTGCGATACCAGCGACGGAAGGTACCGAATGAGTACTTCGGCAGCGTACGGCGATGATCGATTTTTAGTGCATAATCAAGAAGCTGGCGCACCGGTTTCAATGATGTAGCGGTGTTCACGATGGGTGCGAACGGCGTAGAAACACTGCCCATCAAATCGGTATGGCTTAAGACAAAGTTACGTATCGATGGACGCGTCGTGTCGTATTTGGCACGAGCGCGTTGAATGATATCGCCAATTTTGACATCCGAAGGGCAGGCCACTTCACAGCGTTTGCAGTTGATGCAATATTTCAGCGCATCGTCGTATAACGCGCCATCTTTCAAACGCAGACGTTCACCGTCAGGGCCGGCTTGTTTAGGGCCAGGGTAACCAGGGTTGACACGGCTTACCGGGCAGGCTGTGGTGCACACTGTGCATTTGATACAACTTTCAAAACGTGTGTCGCTCATTGCTGGCCTCCTGCACGTTTCGCAATATGATGAGCGGCGTGTAAAGCGCTCACTGCGCACACTCCGCCTCCACAACCCTGGGCGATAGGGTCAAAACCGCCAAGTACCGATCCGATGGCAAACATATTCTCTACTGTTTTTCCTGCAAGCGATGGACGCAGTTCAGCATCGGTGGTTACGCCAAACTGTTGCCACGGCTGCGGATCAAAAACGTCACGCTGATACCATTGCGCGCGTGTGGCGGTTTGTTGTACATCCAGACCGAGAATCGGCTCATGAACGGCCTCACGTGTGGCAACCAGCCCGCTGCTAAAGAAGCTACCGCTGGCGAGCACGGCGAAGCGTGGACGCAATGGAATATCGGCATGGTTGCGGGTCCAGATTTCGCTGACAACACCATCCTGACAGGTGATTTTTTTCACTTCATCGCCAGGCATCCACACCCCACCCTGGCGTACAAATTGGCGCTGCAATTTGTTATGCAGGCGCATGCCCAACACTGATGGCGGTAAAGTGGGTAATAACATCAGTGAGCAGGGCAGGCGGTCGTTGAGCCACTTCCAGAGCCGATCGTCAGCCAGACCGAAACAGGCTGGCATAATTATCATGTCGCAGGTTTTTGCGATTGGCAGCAGGGCGTCATAGAGCAGCGACCATTTATCTTCGTTATCTAACAGACGTGCAATGTTGACGGCACGAAACTCGGTTGGGTTATCACGCAGGACATCCAGTTCTGGCAAATCGATTTCAGCCGTGTCGACGCTGAGGTTACGCTGGCGCAGTGAGGCCGCGGCCAGGTGCGCCTGGAAATCCAGTAAGCCGCTAATTCCCACCACACAGATGCGTTGTGCTGATAACGGCCAGACCGGCACTTCCGCCGAACTAAGCCAGGTTGAACGCAGGGTTCCCAACGGTGTTACACGTTGATGAGCCTGATGAACCTTACCGTGCAAATGTGTTCCGCACTCTTCCAACAGATTCTGCGCCTGCTGCGCCAGCGCCAGTACGGTCTGCGTTCCGATGGTGCTATAAGGATGACCCGGAGCTTGAGTACGCAGTGCATTCAGCCCCGCTTCAATGTCGGTTACCGGTTGACCATCTGGCAGATTGCTGAGCAAATCCAGTGAACCGGAGGAAAAGTGCAGAGCGCTTTGGCCGCGGGTAACAATCGTGCAGCGCAACCCGCTTTTTTGCAGTTGTAGGCCACACATCAGCCCGGCGAGACCGCCGCCGATAATGACGGTATCAAATTTCATCCTGGTGCTCCTTTTCCAGACCGCATAACCCCTGATAAACCCAGCGGGTGAATTCGCTTTCGCGCAGTGCATCTCCCCACGCGATAGGCTGCACGCCTTTCCAGCGTTCGTTGAGGAATTCAGAAAGCTGGGTGATAGATTGTGCGGCGGTAGTGACATTAAAACGTTGTAGCAAACCTGCGGCGCGGCAGGCACACAATTCGCCCTGACACGTCCCCATCCCGACGCGGGTGCGACGACGTAAGTCGAGCAAACTGTTGACGGTTAAATTTTCAACGGCATATTGCACTTCGCCTGCGGTGACGGCTTCACATTCACAGACCAGGCTGCGGTGTTGACGGCCTTCGCTAAGCCATGCCGGGGTGCGGTCGCCATGGCGGTAGACCGCTGAGCCGCGCAGTGGTGCTGGCAAAGAGATAACGCGTTTAAGCGTGTGTTCGGTCGATTCCTGCGAGCCTGGCAGTGCTGTCTCTGCGGTCGTACAAGGGCGAGAATTGCCCAGTTTTCGGCACACTGCGTCGGTGGCCCATTCCGCCATCAGGCGGTAGGTCATCAGTTTGCCACCGGTAATGGTGATAAATCCGTCCAGTCCGTCGCGCGTGGCGTGATCGAATAACACAATACCGCGGCTGACGTTACGGCCGGTCGGATCGTCGTCGCTGGCCACCAGCGGACGCACACCGGAGTAAGCACGCAGGATGCGAGTTTTCGCCATAATTGGCGCCAACTTCTCACCTTCACGCAGCAGAATATCCACCTCTTCTGCGGTGACGCGGTTGCTGTCGATATCGTCGTAATCAATGTGCTGTGAGGTTGTACCGATCAGCGAAATGGTATCGCCAGGGACCAGAATATCGGCGTCAGATGGCTTACGGCAGCGGTTGATAACATGCTGGTTTATGCGATGGTCCATGATCAACAGAGAACCTTTCGCCGGGAACATACGGATGCTCAGATCCGCATATTCTGCAATGCGCTGACCCCAGATCCCGGCGGCATTAACAACCACCGGTGCATGCAGAGACTGCATCTCGCCCGTCAGATGGTTGCGTACGTTCACCCCGCACACGGTCGCACCTTCACGAATCAGCCCCGTCACTTCATGGGCCGTTAAGATAATCGCACCGTGCTCTCGTGCATCCAGCATGCTGGCGGCGGTTAAGCGGAAAGGATCAACGGTACCGTCTGGTACTTTCACTGCGCCAATCAGTTGCGGGTTTACCGAAGGTTCGATAATACGCGCCTGCTGTGGATCAATCGCTTCTGCGCGGATGCCCGCGTCTTCGCAGGCACGAATAAAGGTTGTCTGGAAAGAGAGTTCATCTTCTGGCAGCGTAATAAACAGACCGTCCGTCGGCTCAACACAATGGCGGGCGATACGTTTCAGAATTTGGTTTTCGCTAATGCATTCGCGGGCAGATTCAGCATCAGTAACAGCGTAACGTGCTCCGCTGTGCAGCAGACCGTGGTTACGGCCCGTCGCGCCTGTCGCGATATCGTGGCGTTCTACTAAGATGACGCGCAATCCGCGCAGGGCACAGTCGCGTGCGATCCCTGCACCTGTTGCTCCTCCACCAATGATTATCACGTCACTTGTTTGCGAGTCGCGAGTTTTCATTGTTTTTCCTCACAGTTCGTTTTTTATCATTTAGCCACATAAAAAACATGGATTGTTTGATTTCGCGCATAATCGCTCATAATTCGAAAATGAAACGTGATTCCGTGCGCTTTTATGAACATTTGTCATAAATGTGTAACAATCTGTGCTGTAATTCACATTATTGCCCTGAATGTTTCCTTAACATCGCGGCCACACTGGGAGCGGTAGGGTTGTTACGGCAATCTGCAGTGTTTCCTTCGAATGAAAGACGGCCACGGAGGCTACTATATATGTTGAGTATTTTTAAACCTGCGCCACACAAAGCGCGTTTAGCTGCAGCGGAGATCGATCCGACTTATCGTCGATTGCGCTGGCAGATTTTCCTGGGGATTTTTTTCGGTTATGCCGCGTACTATCTGGTACGTAAGAACTTTGCTCTGGCCATGCCGTATCTGGTTGAACAGGGTTTCTCTCGTGGCGATCTGGGCTTTGCGTTGTCCGGTATCTCCATTGCATACGGATTTTCGAAATTCATCATGGGGTCCGTCTCGGATCGCTCGAATCCGCGCGTTTTCCTGCCAGCGGGCCTGATTCTGGCTGCTGCGGTGATGCTGTTCATGGGCTTCGTGCCGTGGGCGACATCCAGCATTGCAGTCATGTTTGTGCTGCTGTTCCTCTGCGGTTGGTTCCAGGGGATGGGGTGGCCGCCGTGTGGCCGTACCATGGTGCACTGGTGGTCGCAGAAAGAGCGTGGCGGCATCGTTTCCGTGTGGAACTGTGCGCATAACGTCGGTGGCGGTCTGCCTCCGCTGCTGTTCCTGTTGGGTATGGCCTGGTTTAACGACTGGAAAGCTGCGCTGTACATGCCTGCCTTTGGTGCGATAGTCGTTGCGCTGTTCGCCTTTGCGATGATGCGTGATACGCCGCAGTCCTGTGGCCTGCCGCCTATCGAAGAGTACAAGAACGACTATCCGGATGATTACAATGAAAAAGCGGAAGAAGAGCTGACTGCGAAGCAGATCTTCATGCAATACGTACTGCCGAACAAACTGTTGTGGTATATCGCTATCGCCAACGTGTTCGTCTATCTGCTGCGTTACGGTATCCTGGACTGGTCACCGACCTATCTGAAAGAAGTGAAGCATTTTGCGCTGGATAAATCGTCCTGGGCTTACTTCCTGTACGAGTATGCCGGTATTCCAGGTACGCTGCTGTGCGGCTGGATGTCGGATAAAGTCTTCCGCGGTAACCGTGGTGCCACAGGTGTGTTCTTTATGACGCTGGTCACCATCGCGACGGTCGTTTACTGGATGAACCCGGCAGGCAATCCGAACGTGGATATGGCTTGTATGATTATCATCGGCTTCCTGATCTACGGCCCGGTCATGTTGATCGGTCTGCATGCGCTGGAACTGGCACCGAAAAAAGCGGCGGGGACGGCGGCAGGCTTTACTGGACTGTTCGGCTACCTGGGCGGCTCTGTAGCGGCGAGCGCCATTGTAGGTTACACCGTTGACTTCTTCGGCTGGGATGGTGGCTTCATGGTGATGATTGGCGGTAGCGTACTGGCGGTGATTCTGCTGGTGGTCGTCATGATTGGTGAAAAACGCCATCATGCAGAAATGATGCTGAAGCGTAACGGGGGCTAATGGATGAAAACCACATTGAAAAGTCTCAGCGTAGCGCTGATGCTGGCAGGTATGGTTGTTAGCAGTGCGGCGGTTGCCGCAGATAAAATTGTCATTGCACACCGTGGTGCCAGCGGATATTTACCCGAGCACACGCTGCCTGCGAAAGCGATGGCTTATGCTCAGGGTGCGGATTTTCTGGAGCAGGATTTGGTGATGACCAAGGATGATCACCTGGTTGTCCTGCATGACCACTATCTTGACCGCGTAACCGATGTTGCTGAGCGCTTCCCGGATCGTGCGCGTAAAGATGGGCGTTACTATGCCATCGACTTTACGCTGGATGAGATCAAATCGCTGAAATTTACCGAAGGTTTCGATATCGAAAATGGCAAAAAGGTACAGACATATCCAGGGCGTTTCCCGATGGGTAAATCTGATTTCCGTGTGCACACTTTCGAAGAAGAAATTGAGTTTGTTCAGGGATTAAATCATTCAACTGGCAAAAACATCGGCATTTACCCGGAAATGAAAGCGCCGTGGTTCCATCACCAGGAAGGGAAGGACATCGCCGCTAAGACGCTGGAAGTGCTGAAAAAGTACGGGTACACCGGTAAACAAGACAATGTCTATCTGCAGTGCTTTGATGTTGCGGAGTTAAAACGCATCAAAAATGAACTGGAACCGAAGATGGGGATGGATCTCAATCTGGTGCAGTTGATTGCGTACACTGACTGGAATGAAACTCAGGAGAAAAAACCAGACGGCAGTTGGGTAAATTACAACTACGACTGGATGTTCAAACCGGGTGCCATGAAGCAGGTGGCGGAGTATGCGGATGGCATTGGGCCGGACTACCATATGTTGGTTGATGAGAAGTCCAGTAAGGGCAATATCTCATTAACGGGTATGGTACAGGACGCGCACCAGAACAAGATGGTGGTGCATCCATATACTGTTCGTGCCGATCAGCTGCCGGATTATGCAACGGATGTAAACCAGCTGTATGACGTGTTGTACAACAAGGCGGGCGTTGATGGGCTGTTCACCGACTTCCCCGACAAAGCGGTAAAATTCCTGCATAAAGAGTAACGGCAGAAGGCCTGCGATGAACGTATTCTCGCAGGCCTTATTTGTGAAGCGTGAGTAGATTGCTAGATGAGGCCGTCAGCAGTCAACGATTCCATATATGCCTGCAGTAGAAATAAAGGGCTGCCGTCTACCGGCGGCTCTTTTGCCAATAACGATATTTGTCGATAAAACGTTGGCTCCAGCGCTACAGAGCGAATTTCCCCGCCAACTGCCTTCAGCGTGAGTTCCGGTAATAATGCAATCCCCAGCCCTTGGCGAATAAAACTCATTGCGGTATCCGGATGGTTAAATTCGTATTTAATAACTGGCTCAATCCCTTTTTCTTTAAACAATGTCATGATGCTTAATTCATAGCGGCCTTTACTGATAATCAGCGGTTCTCCCATCAGTTCTTCCAGCGAAACGGTGGTGTTGGCTGCCAGCGGGTGGCTTTCGGGGACCACTACGGTGAATCTGTCACGAATGACAGGTACGCAATACATATTGCTGACCGGGAAGTGTACAAAGCCTGCATCAATGCTCCCATTGCGGAGTGAATCCACTATCTCGTTGCTGTTCTCTTCGTAGGGTATGATTTTGATAGTAGGGTGCTGATGCTCAAAGTAGCGGATGATGCCGGGTAAAATGCAGGCGCAGGCACTGGGAAAACAGCCAATATGCAGGGTACGAATTGGGTTTTGCTTCTCCTGCTCGGCAATCTCTTTGACCGCGTGCGTTTGCACGATAATCTCACGAAGGTGTGGGATAAGCCGGGAACCTGCTGGCGTTAGCTGAATATCTTTTCGACGCTCACGGATTAAAATATCGATGCCCAGCTCTTCTTCAAGCGCTGAAATAGCCTGACTCACTGCCGATTGGGTCATATAGAGCCGCTTGCTGGCTTCGGTGAAACCACCGTACTCAAGCACGGCAAGCAGGGCGTGGATCTGTGTTAGCGTCATTAGTTATCTCTAATTAATATAATTAAAATGATTAATTTCTCTAATAGCATAGGCCTGTTTATACTTGCTTTCTACATTCAGTACCCAAAATAATTGGCGTCGCCAACACGTAAGCAACGTGAAGTATGACGGGTATAAATCACATTTTGACGCACCTGTCCGTGGTTCAGTTGAGCTGAGCGTTGCCTGCGTGCGCCGTCTGAACAGGTTGTCGAAAATGAAAGAAAAACTGTGGACGAAGGATTTTTGGGCAATAACAATTATCAGCTTTATTATCTTTTTTGTTTTTTATGTCCTGCTGACCCTGCTTCCGATCTATATTTCGGATCGCCTGCATGCGACTCCTGATAAGGCCGGTTTATTAGTCACGTTCTTTTTGGGCGCAGCCATTCTTGTTCGTCCTTTTGCCGGGCAGTGGGTGGGAAAATATTCGAATAAAACGATTCTGGTGCTCTCTTCTCTGGCCTTTTTGGTGGTCACTGCGCTGTATCCGGTTTGCCATTCAATTGAATCACTCCTGCTGATTCGGGTGCTTCATGGTGTAACGTTTGGCGTTATAACCACGGTAAAAGGAACGATTTCCGCGCGGTTGATACCGGCCTCCCGACGTGGGGAGGGCATCAGTTTTTTCTCGTTAGCCATGGGATTGGCGATGGTGGTTGGGCCATGGGTCGGGCTGAACATGGCGCGCTGGGAAGCATACACCGCCGCATTCTGGCTGTGCACGGCCGTGGCGGCGCTGGGGATTGTGCTGTCACTGATTGTCGCCGTACCGCCAGTGATTCGTCACGCTGATGGATCTAAACCGAAGCTGGGCTTTGCCGCCATGTTTGACCGCGCTGCGCTGCCTTTCGCGATGGTGACATTCTTTATGACCTTTTCCTATGCGGGTGTTTCAGCCTTCCTTGCATTGTATGCCCGCGAATTGGATTTGATGGCAGCTGCCAGTAATTTCCTGCTTTGCTACGCTATTTGCCTGATGGTCTGCCGAACTTTTACCGGCAATATCTGTGATAAAAAAGGGCCGAAATACGTGGTTTACCCGTGCTTACTGGCCTTCACCGTTGGGTTGGTGGCGCTGGGTTACACCAACGGGAGTATGATGATGATTCTGGCCGGTGGATTAATTGGTATCGGCTATGGCTCAGTGACGCCTGTGTTTCAGACACAAATTATTAGCTCGGTGGAGCCGCACAAAATCGGTGTTGCCAATTCGCTGTTTTTCAATGCAATGGACGCGGGAATGGCGATTGGTGCGTTCATCATGGGGATGATGGTTGAAGGCGTGGGGTATCGGGCGATTTACCTGGTCGGGGCTTTGCTGGTGGTGCTGGCCGGGGCGTTGTATATCATGCAGATGAAAAGACGCGGAGGTGTGGTATTGGTCTCCGCGCATGAAGTCCATTAAGCACTACATTTCAATCTCAATATCCCCGTTTGCCCGGCAACAGCAGGGCAATATCTCACCCGGCTGAATAAACGCCAGAGGTTCTGCGATCCAGTCAACCTGTCCCGCCACCAGGCGGGTACGACAGGAACCGCAGTAACCTTCGCGGCACTGATACTCGACTTCAACGTTGTGCGATTCGAGCGCGGCGAGCAGGGAAGGATGTTCATCCTGGCACAGCAGCTGTGTGCCAGAGATGCGCAGAGTAACGCGGCCCATCAGAGCTGGAAGTTACTCAGATCGTCGGTATCAACCTCGGAATCGATCTGGCCGACCAGATAGGAGCTGACTTCCACTTCCTGCGGCGCAACCTGGACGTTATCGGATACCAGCCAGGTGTTGATCCACGGAATCGGGTTAGAGCGTGTCTGGAATGGCAGATCAAGGCCAACAGCCTGCATACGAATGTTGGTGATGTACTCAACGTACTGGCACAGGATATCTTTGTTCAGACCGATCATCGAACCGTCACGGAACAGATAATCTGCCCACTCTTTTTCCTGCAGCGCGGCCTGTACAAACAGGTCATAGCACTCTTGTTTACACTCTTCGGCAATTTCGGCCATCTCTGGATCGTCGACACCGCTGCGCAGCAGGTTCAGCATATGCTGGGTGCCGGTCAGATGCAGGGCTTCATCACGGGCAATCAGACGAATGATTTTTGCATTGCCTTCCATCAGTTCACGTTCCGCAAAAGCGAAAGAGCAGGCAAAGCTGACGTAGAAGCGAATAGCTTCCAGCGCGTTAACGCTCATCAGGCACAGATACAGTTTTTTCTTCAGTTCACGCAGATTGACGACAACCGTTTTACCATTGACCGTATGCGAGCCTTCGCCCAGCAGATGCCAGTAGCTGGTCATCTCGATCAACTCATCGTAGTAGCTGGAAATACCTTCCGCGCGTTTCTGGATCTGTTCGTTGGTGACGATATCGTCGAACACCACCGCGGGATCGTTAACGATATTACGGATGATATGGGTATAAGAGCGGGAGTGGATAGTCTCGGAAAATGCCCACGTTTCCACCCAGGTTTCCAACTCAGGGATAGAAATCAGCGGCAGAAGTGCCACGTTCGGGCTACGCCCCTGAATAGAGTCCAGCAGCGTCTGATATTTCAGGTTGCTGATAAAAATATGTTTTTCATGCTCCGGCAGTGCCTGGAAGTCAATGCGGTCACGTGAAACGTCGACTTCTTCCGGACGCCAGAAGAAAGAGAGCTGCTTTTCGATCAGTTTTTCAAAGATGTCATATTTTTGCTGGTCGTAGCGGGCGACGTTCACCGGCTGACCGAAAAACATCGGTTCCAGAAGCTGGTCATTTTTCGTCTGTGAAAAAGTGGTGTATGCCATTGATGTGAATCCTTTGTGGGATGTGCGCCGGAGGCGGTGCAAGCACCTTTCCGGCCTACAAACCGTGCAATCGTAGGCCGGGTAAGCGTAGCGCCACCCGGCATCATTCATCAGATCTTACATGCGCCGCTTTCGCAGCCATCATCCTGAATGGATGGCACCAGATCGTCCTGAGAATCTTCCGCACCGTCGCGGGTGTTCTGATAATACAGCGTTTTGACACCAAATTTGTAGGCGGTGAGCAGGTCTTTCAGTAACTGCTGCATCGGCACTTTTCCTGATGGGAAGCGTGACGGATCGTAGTTGGTGTTGGCAGAAATCGACTGATCGATAAATTTCTGCATGATCCCTACCAGTTGCAGATACCCGTCATTGTTCGGCATCTCCCACAGCAGTTCGTACGCGTCGTGCAGGTGTTCGTAGTCCGGCACAACCTGACGCAGAATGCCATCTTTGGATGCTTTAATGCTCACGTAGCCGCGCGGCGGTTCAATGCCGTTAGTGGCGTTGGAGATCTGCGAAGAGGTCTCCGACGGCATCAGCGCAGAAAGCGTGGAGTTACGCAGACCGTGGGTCTTAATGGACTCACGCAGTTGCTCCCAATCCAGGTGCAACGGCTCGCTGGCAATGGCATCCAGATCTTTCTTATAGGTATCGATCGGCAAAATACCCTGTGCATAGGTGGTTTCGTTGAACCACGGGCATGCGCCTTGCTCTTTTGCCAGTTCGTTAGAGGCTTTCAGCAGGTAATACTGAATGGCTTCAAAGGTTTTGTGGGTCAGGTTATTCGCGCTGCCGTCAGAGTAACGCTTACCGTTTTTCGCCAGCCAGTAGGCGTAGTTGATTACGCCAATACCCAGCGTACGACGGCCCATGGCGCCACGTTTAGCGGCCGGAATTGGGTAATCCTGGTAATCCAGAAGCGCATCGAGAGCACGCACAGCCAGTACGGCCAGTTCTTCCAGCTCATCCAGGCTGTCGATAGCACCAAGGTTGAATGCGGATAACGTACACAGTGCGATTTCACCGTTCTCGTCGTTCACATCGGTCAACGGTTTGGTCGGCAGTGCAATTTCCAGGCACAGGTTGGACTGGCGTACCGGTGCGACAGCCGGATCAAACGGGCTGTGGGTGTTGCAGTGGTCAACGTTCTGAATGTAGATACGACCAGTAGAAGCACGTTCCTGCATCATCAGCGAGAACAGCTCAACTGCTTTCACGCGCTGTTTGCGGATGCTGTCGTCGTTTTCATATTTTGTGTACAGGCGTTCAAACTCGTCCTGATCGGCGAAGAATGCGTCGTACAGACCCGGAACATCGGACGGGCTGAACAGGGTGATGTCACCGCCTTTCAGCAGGCGCGTATACATCAGCTTGTTGATCTGCACACCGTAGTCCATATGACGGACGCGGTTACCTTCTACGCCACGATTGTTTTTCAGCACCAGCAGGCTTTCCACTTCCAGATGCCACATCGGGTAGAACAGCGTAGCGGCACCGCCACGAACACCGCCCTGCGAGCAGGATTTCACCGCTGTCTGGAAGTGTTTGTAGAACGGGATACAGCCGGTGTGGAACGCTTCACCGCCGCGAATCGGGCTACCCAGCGCACGAATGCGACCCGCGTTGATACCAATGCCAGCACGTTGAGAAACGTATTTTACAATCGCGCTGGAAGTGGCGTTAATCGAATCCAGGCTGTCGCCACACTCGATCAGTACACAGGAACTGAACTGACGGGTAGGGGTGCGCACGCCGGACATAATTGGTGTCGGCAGCGAAATTTTGAACGTTGAAACAGCATCGTAGAAACGTTTTACATATTGCAGACGCGTTTCACGCGGATAGTTAGAGAACAGGCAGGCCGCGACCAGAATGTAGAGGAACTGCGCGCTTTCATAAATCTCACCGGTCACACGGTTTTGTACCAGATATTTGCCCTCTAACTGCTTTACCGCAGCATAAGAGAAGGTCATATCACGGTCGTGCACGATGAACGAGTCCATCTGCTTGAACTCTTCTTCCGTGTAGTCTTCCAGCAGATGATTGTCGTATTTACCCATTCCAACCATTTTCACGACATGGTCGAACAGTTTTGGCGGCTCAAACTCACCGTAGGCTTTTTTACGCAGGTGGAAAATTGCCAGGCGAGCAGCCAGGTACTGATAATCCGGCGCGTCGCGGGAGATCAGGTCCGCAGCAGCTTTGATGATCGTTTCATGGATATCGGAAGTCTTGATACCGTCATAAAACTGAATGTGGGAGCGCAACTCGACCTGTGAAATCGATACGTTACTCAGTCCTTCTGCCGCCCAATCCAGAACTCGATGGATTTTGTCGAGATTGATGCGCTCTGTACTACCATCACGCTTTGTCACCAGCAGACTCTGATTCATGTGGTTTTTTACCTGTCCGTGAAAGAAAAAATATCCCCCATATTATCCACAGTGCCACGTTGTGACTAAGTCTGTGGATAAATACTATATGTAGGGGTTGTTTGATAAAATAGACGCTATATGGTGAGTATTCTAGTAGGGATTCTTTTCAGTACAAGAGTTGATTTTGAGGTTAAATTGAGGTTGCAAAAGGGTAAGAATCGCTAAGTGCGCGTCTTATAAGGCCTGGCGGGGATGTCAATAATTGAGAAAAAAAATAGAAAATTTGATCGAGTGCTGATTTCTTCATCTAAGGCAAAGAAAGTTCTTATGATCTGGCACAGGGTTTGCTGGCATAACCTCCGCAGAGGCGAGGCCCCAATACATCGCCGGGAGGCACCGCCGCCCGGCTTGTTGGCTGTCGCTAAATACTGTTCAGGCTGGGGCTGAACTCAACGTGCAACGTACCTTTATAGTACCCGGCCGTTTTATCCGTCACTCTGAATTTATCCACGATCAACCGCAGCGGCGCTGGGGCGCAGAGTACCGGATAGGTAATCGACGGAAGGCGTACCGGGCGAATCTGGTCCGTGCCGTTTACGCCTGAAGATAGGGTGAAAGCAGCACTATTTTTGACTGACATCCAGCCCTTGCTATGGGGATCGAACATCTCCAGGCGGTAATCGATGCGCTCAGCCTCGGCCGTTCCGCCAGACGCCGTGTTATAGATGGAGAAATAGCCGCTTTTCCTTGATGCGCCGCCTTTTCCCTCATCGCTGAACGACAAGGTCATGCTGTCGCTGTTGGAGTTAAACCCATCGTACAGGCACATATCCAGCGTGGTGACGTCTTCAGCAAAGCTATTGCCGGTCACGGAACCGGTGGGATGCAGGTCTAACTGCACCAACGGATTCGCGCCGTTAAATTCCGGGAAGTAGATATCCTGTTTGCCGGTGGCTTTGCCTTTCAGGGTGATGTCGGCGGTGTAGGTCGCGTCATTCACCCCATCATAGTCGAGCTTAAGCCGTCCTTCCCAAACGCCGCCAATGGGAAGGGAGTTCATTTCGCTTTTTTCGATATAAACAGTGAGCAGCCTTGTGTTTGACCTCATGCCCCCGCACATCCAACTACTGTAGTAGTTGATTGCTGTTTTGGGACCGCACTCAGTGAGTGTATCTGTTGACGGATTATAATGGGCGCCTTCAGTGTATGCCTTAACTTTAAGCGTGTGTTTCATCCGGCTGCGTTTTTCCGTCAACACCATTGAAATGGTTGAACCATTGCTCTGATGTGTACAGGTCTGCTGGATAGCGTCATCAGTGCAATAATATGCAGCAAAACCCGCGTCGTAACTTGCTTCCCCTGGATAATTGCGATTCCAGAGATAGGCATCGGCAGGGGCGCCCGACGGTAGTTCATACTCTTGCGAGGTTGAGACTGCAAAGAAGGGCCCGGAAACTGCAGCCGCTTGCGAATAACCAGAAACGCCGATCAAAAGAGCGCATAGCCCTAAATATTTTGTGAATTTCATTGCACACTCTCCCTTTGCGCGGTTTCCATGGCCTGTTTACGCAGCGACTGCTTCAGTTGCGCCTGCACCTGAATCTGCGGCGGCAACTGGTTATAAGGAACGACGGAGCAGGTCACCTCACCGGCATAGCGAATGCTGGCGCGCTTTTTCAACACCTTCAGCGGGCATTTCAGGAAATCGTGCCCGGCAAATACATACAGATCGCGCGATGCGCTCTGCATTTCCAGGGTGAAACCGCCATCTTCCGCTAACAGCAACATGGAACTGTTCAGGCCGATAACCGGGAGATGCTTTGCGGCTTCCGGTAGGTTCAGACGACCGATATAGTTGTAGTTAAAGGTGGCGGATACTTCGCGATAGCGTAGTTTGCCGGGCAATAACATCAGCTTTTGTTTTCCTGAGCCGGTAAGCAAATTGGTGGTGCCGCTTTGGTGCTTACGCGCGCTGTCGCTAACCTCTACGTAGCCCAGCTCATAACTGGTATAGGGGAACAGAACCGATTCATTGCCCGTCAGGCTGGCGCGGCTGCCGTTTGCCGCCGCGTCAACGGACAGCTGTTCCGTCGGCTCTTCGTCGGCATTTTTCACCGCCACCAGCACGGCGGCAGCGGGATCGCCGTTGCCCGAACGGCCAATTTGTACCCCATGACGGCTGATAGCCAGCGTGGAGCTGTAGCTGCCGGTAAAGGCCGTTGAGTGATCGCGGGTCTGTCGGTCGTAGCTGTCGGTCAGGTTAGCGGTCATGTTGCCGTACAGTCCGTCAATGCGTCCGTTAATCCCGCTGTCCAGCGTGTCGGTGTTGATACCGCCAAGACTGATGCCCACTTCTTTGTGGTTGACGTTGTCGTCATACCAGGTCCGGGCAAGGTTCCATGAAGTCTGGTCGTCCGCATTTTTGCTGGTACGGTAATCCGCGCTCAGCGTGGTGGTGCGGCTGCGCGCGTTGGCATCCATCCTCGGCATTTCACTAAAGGTGAACATCAGATATCCGCCATGGTCGTTGCCGCTGCTGCCGCCATCGTCACGGGTGAATACGCCCAAACTGGTGTTGACGATCCAGTTGGTGAAGTTAAACGAGCGCGTGGCGGTAAGCTGAACGCTATCGGACGTTGTGTTTGCGTCGGTCTGGCTAAGATAATTGCTGGCGAAGTCGCTGTTGTTATCCCACCGGGTATGGTAATCCGCATGGTTGCGGGTGCGGTTCCAGTTTAGCGCAAGGTTCCAGCTATATACGTTCTGCGAGATGCCGGCGCTGATGCTTTCAAAGCAGTTGAGATCGTCATCTTCCGCGTCACGATCGCCGGAGCACTGTCCACCGCTGGTGTCCTTACGGTAGAAGCTAAGAGATGGCCAGTTTTCGGCATTCCAGTTCAGTAACTGCATGTTGCCGCGGCCACCCTGGTCGTTATAAAAAAAACCGCTTTGCAGATCCAGATTGCCGAAGGCGCCCAGTGCAGGGGTGATGCGGCCATTGATCTCACTGGAGAAATTGTTATCGACTGAAGCAACGCCGAGCATTATTTCGCTCTGCGCGGTGACCGGGAGACGCATACCGGCCTGCGCGGAAGTGGCATTCGTGTTTTCATCTCCCGTTGAGGAGGTGCTATCCGCCAGCTTGCCTGCCTGAATAAACCACTGGATGTGACCGTCGCTCAGGTTGCCCGTTTTGGTAAACGGTACGATCTCGGTGCGTGCGAGCTGATTGCTTTCATAAATTTTCAACTGCAGGGTATAGCTTCCCGAGGGGAAAGAGGAGGTATCCAGGGACTGGTTGCCTCCATTCAGATAAAACGAACCAAGTAACTGATTATCGCGATAAGCATCTACGCGGGAGCTGCGGGAAAGCAGGACGTTCACTGGTGTCCCCTGATTAGCCTGATCGCGGTTGAGATAGCTCAGCGTGGAGCCTGCGCGCACGCCATCCAGCGTATTTAATGGCAGAAAATAGAAGTTAAAGTTGCCGCCGTCGAGGTTAAACAGGCTGCGGTTGTCCATGCGTCCGCCCTGAACGTAAAAGCGGCTTAAAAGATCATAGCGATAGTAGAGTTCGCTAATGTCGGCGTCAGTATTGGTTTCCCCGTCGCTTTCGTAACCGTTCAGGCTCCAGTAAGCGCCAATGTAGCTTTTTTCGCTCACGCCCAGCGCACCGGTTCCTTGCAGGTAGGCCGATTTGAAGTCGTCCTGAACGGCGATATTAAGATCTTGTTGATGAATGAAGGCGTTAGTCACATTGTCATCATTGCTGGGGGTCAGATAAAGCGAGGGTTTCCCGCCATCCGGATACCACTGCTTGTTCAGAAAGAGGTTTACGGTATTTTGCTCATCGTTATAAATCAGCGCCACATCATCGGTGGTCAGATAGCCGCAGCCCGCGCTGTTATTAATAGCGGAGCAGGCCAATTCGCCGTGACGCGCCAGAGGGTGCTGTAGTTTGCTGTCGACGGTTTTAATGATGTTTTGATCGTCGCCTAACGACATTGCCGCGATGAGCTTTTGTGGCTCTTTGAATTTTACGGTATCAAGGTTAACGGTGGCGAAAAATTTCCCGAGGTTACGCCCACCCAAATAAACATCAACATATTCCTGTTGACCTAATACGATAGCTTCAAAACCCGGTGGGATTTTATTCGTACGGGCTTGTGTGGTGTTGAATATGGAAAAGATTAATAGCCCAAGAATTGATTTTTTCATTATTCATTCACCGTCCCTGGTATTGAAAAATGAACCGAAGGAGGCCCTTCGGTTCATCATGCTTAATGATTTACATCGATTACTGATACAGATAAATGCTCAGCACGCCCTGATAGGTGCCAGTGGCCAGCACGCCCTGGGTTGCCTGAGAGATGAGCAGAGGTTTGGCGACAGAACCGGTCTGGATGGCGTCGTCGCCGTTCGGGAACAGGTCAGTCGCGGTCAGCGTGGTATCTGTGGTGGTGATTGTGTCGGCACCCCACTTAATGGTCATTGGCACGGTGGCTCCGCCGAGATTATTGACCAGGCTGAAGTCATTTGCCAGGCGCATTTTTACATCGGTGGTTACGTCGTTTGCCCAAATTTTGGTTTGCAGAGAGACCGGAGCCAGACCTGTACCAGGGAAGTACTGCATATCAACGTTTTTTGGCAGCGCGGAACCGTCAGATTGGGTCATATCCAGTGCGGCATCAACGGTCGCGGTAACGGTAATATCTTTTTGCACCGCCATTGCGGAGCCCATGACGGAGAACATTGCCAGTGCAATTAACGATTTGGAGAGCATACCTTTCATCTATTTATTTCCATATATTGAAGAATTAATGGATTGCGAAGTCTTTTTCATTTTTTGACTTATCAATCCAGTTCCAATATTGAACAACGATGCGATCGTAATTCAATATATTCTTAGGCGTATAGCTGGAACCAGGGTAAACATTGATGTTAACTTCCTGCCATACACAATCTTTCTCCTTCTGTCCTTTCTTACACAACCCGGTCTTTAATATTTTAAAACGTTGGTTACCATCATTTTTAATCAGACCCGCCGTTTGCAAACTCATTTTGAGCTGTGGATGCGCTGGTGGAATACTGACTAATACGCCCCAGATAAGATTGAGCGTCAGCTGAGTTTTGACGTTATTGTCTTTGAGCGCTTCGTCGTCAGGCTGTGGGACGGCTTCAAACTTAACCCGATAGGTTGTTTCGGTTTGCACCGGTTCCATGGACACGAGACGGACCATTTTGTTGGCACCTGCCGGCAATGCGAATTTTGGCGGCATCACGACAATAGCATGCGGATCACCAATATTAATTTCAGTTTCTTTTTCCTGTGGAGTATTTCTTCCGGAGACGCTAAGTACAGTCGATTTAATGTATTGTATCTCGTTGGTTCTTGATATTACGCGAACGCTCCCTTCTCCCTGCTCGTTCATGTCGACAGACATAGGGTAGACAGACATGTTTGCATAGCTTAACTGAGAGAAACACGCTAATAAAACAACGTGCAAGATAGTTTTACTCTTCATTGTGTATCACCTGTAATAGCGCTGCTCAATATCCAGTAGGGCGTCAGAGTCTGTGTCGATTCTGGTGGTTATCTTGGGGAATGTGTTTTCAAAGGCACTATATGTTCTTTAAAGAATTTATATTTTTGAGTATCATGGTGAAAGTTAGTTTATCTTAATGGGGGCGTAAGTAAATTTAAATAAATATCCCGTATGAATGTATTTTTTATTTGTGCGCTGACTATAATTACTGCTTTTATTGATATGTGGCCGTGCCCGTGTTTTGGAATGGGGGGTGACAGAACGCGAGAAATATCCAGAAATATCTTGTAGTAAAATCTATCTCAGAGGCTTAAGCGGTGTTTTAGCAGCGAGATGATTTTAGCGGCGACGCTTAACCATGTACGATCAAGCCATTTCTACTACTGCTGATGCTGAATAATTGTCACAGTGAATAAAGTCAGAAATAAAAGAGATGAAAATAATGAAGCGAAAATTTATAAATTGACGCCCGGTAGTGAATTAACGGGATAAATAACCTCAGCAAAGACGCAGTTGGAAAACCGTCAGGCAAATCGTCAGAATTCACACGGGATGTCGGCCGGATAGCGGTTTATCCGGCCGGCGATGCTCGCTACTCGGATTTTGCCGTGGTATGCACCATATAGTTCACATCCACGCCGGGGCCCAGTTTGAAGGTGTTGGTGATGGGGTTGTAATGCAGACCGGTCATGTGACGTTCCTTCAACACCGTCTGGTCAACCCACTGTAATAATTCAGCTGGCTTAATAAATTTTTTCACATCGTGCGTACCTTTAGGCACCATGCGCAGAATATATTCCGCGCCGACCACGGCCATCAACCAGGACTTACCGTTACGGTTGAGCGTGGAGAAAAATACTTCGCCGCCGGGTTTGACCAGTTTGGCGCAGGCTCTGACCACCGACTGCGGGTCCGGTACGTGTTCCAGCATTTCCATACAGGTGACGACGTCATACTGGTGCGCATATTTCTCGGCGTGTTCTTCGACTGTCTCTTGCACATAATCAACATGAATGCCGCTTTCCAGCGCATGCAGTTTTGCCACCTGTAAGGGTTCAAACCCCATATCCAGGCCGGTGACCGTTGCGCCTTCACGCGCCATGCTCTCTGCCAGAATCCCGCCGCCGCAGCCGACGTCGAGTACCTTTTTACCAAACAGACTACCTGACCGTTCGGCGATATACCCCAGACGCAGCGGGTTTATGCGGTGCAGAGGCTTAAATTCACCCTCAAGATCCCACCAGCGCGACGCGACTGCTTCAAATTTGGCAATTTCTTCATGGTCAACGTTGTGAGTTACCGGCGGTTTTTCGGCATTCATTGGGGCTTCTACTCCTAAATTAGCAATGCAAACGAGTATATCAGCCTGACGGGATGAATAAAGCCTCTGTCTGGGGGAATCCATTTACCTGAATCTGCACGGGTGTGTTATAATTTGCGACCTTTGAATCCGGGATACAGTAGAGGGATAGCGGTTAGATGAGCGACCTTGCGAGAGAAATTACACCGGTCAACATTGAGGAAGAGCTGAAGAGCTCCTATCTGGATTATGCGATGTCGGTCATTGTTGGCCGTGCGCTGCCGGACGTCCGAGATGGCCTGAAGCCGGTACACCGTCGCGTACTTTACGCCATGAACGTATTGGGCAACGACTGGAATAAAGCCTATAAAAAATCTGCCCGTGTCGTTGGTGACGTAATCGGTAAATACCACCCTCATGGTGATACCGCCGTTTACGACACCATTGTTCGTATGGCGCAGCCATTCTCCTTGCGTTACATGCTGGTGGATGGTCAGGGTAACTTTGGTTCTGTCGATGGCGACTCCGCAGCTGCGATGCGTTATACGGAAATCCGTATGTCGAAAATCGCCCACGAGCTGATGGCTGACCTGGAAAAAGAAACGGTTGATTTCGTCGATAACTACGACGGCACCGAACGCATTCCAGACGTCATGCCAACCAAAATTCCTAACCTGCTGGTGAACGGTTCGTCCGGTATCGCGGTAGGTATGGCAACCAACATTCCGCCGCACAACCTGACGGAAGTGATCAACGGCTGTCTGGCATATATTGACGATGAAGACATCAGCATTGAAGGGCTGATGGAACATATTCCGGGTCCGGACTTCCCGACCGCCGCGATCATCAATGGTCGTCGTGGTATCGAAGAAGCTTACCGTACCGGTCGCGGCAAGGTATACATTCGCGCACGTGCAGAAGTCGAAGCTGACGCGAAAACTGGCCGTGAGACCATCATCGTGCATGAAATTCCGTATCAGGTGAACAAAGCACGCCTGATCGAGAAAATCGCCGAGCTGGTAAAAGACAAACGCGTTGAAGGTATCAGCGCACTGCGTGACGAGTCTGACAAAGACGGTATGCGCATCGTGATTGAAGTGAAACGCGACGCGGTTGGGGAAGTGGTGCTGAATAACCTCTACTCCCAGACCCAATTGCAGGTTTCTTTCGGTATCAACATGGTTGCGCTGCACCATGGTCAGCCGAAGATCATGAACCTGAAAGATATTATCGCTGCGTTTGTTCGTCACCGTCGTGAAGTGGTTACCCGCCGTACTATTTTTGAACTGCGTAAAGCCCGTGACCGTGCGCACATCCTCGAAGCGCTGGCGATTGCTCTCGCCAACATCGATCCGATCATCGAACTGATCCGTCGTGCACCGACCCCAGCTGAAGCGAAAGCGGCACTGGTTGCGCGTTCCTGGGAACTGGGTAACGTGTCCGCCATGCTGGAACGTGCCGGTGATGACGCTGCGCGTCCTGAATGGCTGGAACCTGAGTTTGGCGTGCGTGATGGTCAGTACTTCCTGACTGAACAGCAGGCCCAGGCGATTCTGGATCTGCGCTTGCAGAAACTGACCGGCCTTGAGCATGAAAAACTGCTCGACGAATACAAAGAGCTGCTGGAGCAGATTGCTGAACTGCTGCACATTCTGGGCAGTGCCGATCGTCTGATGGAAGTTATCCGTGAAGAGATGGAGCTGATTCGTGAGCAGTTTGGCGACGCACGTCGTACTGAAATCACCGCGAACAGCGCTGACATCAACATCGAAGATCTGATTAGCCAGGAAGATGTTGTCGTAACCTTGTCTCACCAGGGCTACGTTAAATATCAACCGTTAACCGATTACGAAGCACAGCGTCGTGGCGGGAAAGGTAAATCAGCAGCACGTATTAAAGAAGAAGACTTTATCGACCGCCTGCTGGTGGCCAATACTCACGACACGATCCTCTGCTTCTCCAGCCGTGGTCGTTTGTACTGGATGAAAGTTTATCAGCTACCGGAAGCGAGCCGTGGCGCGCGTGGACGTCCAATCGTCAACCTGCTGCCGCTTGAGGCCAACGAACGTATCACTGCTATCCTGCCAGTACGCGAGTACGAAGAGGGTGTGAACGTCTTTATGGCGACCGCCAGCGGTACGGTGAAGAAAACGGCGCTGACCGAGTTCAGTCGTCCGCGTTCTGCCGGTATCATTGCGGTTAACCTGAACGAAGGCGACGAGCTGATTGGCGTTGACCTGACGTCCGGTAGTGATGAAGTCATGCTGTTCTCTGCTGCCGGTAAAGTGGTGCGCTTCAAAGAAGATGCTGTTCGTGCGATGGGTCGTACCGCGACCGGCGTACGCGGTATCAAGCTGGCAGGCGAAGACAAAGTCGTTTCTCTGATTGTTCCGCGCGGTGAAGGTGCCATCCTGACCGTGACGCAGAACGGCTACGGTAAGCGTACCGCGGCGGAAGAGTACCCGACGAAGTCTCGTGCGACGCAGGGCGTTATCTCCATCAAGGTTACCGAGCGCAACGGCTCTGTTGTCGGCGCGGTGCAGGTTGAAGATACCGACCAGATCATGATGATCACCGATGCCGGTACGCTGGTCCGTACTCGTGTGTCGGAAATCAGCGTGGTTGGGCGTAACACCCAGGGCGTGATCCTCATCCGCACGGCGGAAGATGAAAACGTAGTGGGTCTGCAACGTGTTGCTGAACCGGTTGATGATGAAGAACTTGACTCCATCGACGGTAGTGCTGCGGAAGGGGATGATGATATCGCTCCTGAAGCGGAAAGCGACGACGATGCGGCAGATGACGCAGAAGAGTAATTAAGTTGTGATGAGAAGGGCCGGAGAAATCCGGCCCTTTTTTTTAGTTCATCCGCTCCACGATCATTGCTATACCCTGGCCGCCGCCGATACACAACGTTGCCAGACCGAGCGTTTTATCCCGTGCCTGTAACGCGTGCAGCAATGTGACCAGAATACGCGCACCGCTGGCACCGATAGGGTGGCCCAGCGCAATCGCGCCACCGTTAACGTTGACCTTTTGTGTATCAAACCCCAATGTTTTACCCACGGCAAGAAACTGCGCGGCAAATGCTTCATTAGCTTCGATAAGATCGATATCCGACAGCTGCAGTCCGCTCAGTTGTAGCGCTTTTTGCGTGGCAGGAACGGGTCCCATGCCCATCATCGCTGGGGCGACGCCGCCGCTGGCCCAGGCTTTGATTCTCGCCAGCGGCTTTAGCCCAGCAGCCAGCGCTGCCGACTCTTCCATTACCACCAGCGCGGCAGCACCGTCGTTAATCCCCGAGGCGTTGCCAGCGGTAACAGTGCCGGCTTTGTCGAAGGCCGGACGCAATGCGGCGAGCCCTTCCGCCGTGGAGTCAGCCTTGGGAAACTCATCGCGTTCAAAAATGAGGGTTTTCTTACGTGATTGTACGCTGACGGGGACAATTTCGGCCTGAAAAGCGCCGGACTCTATTGCGGCAACGGCTTTCTGCTGTGATAACAGTGCCAGTTCATCCTGCATTTCGCGGCTGATGCCGTACTCTTTAGCGACGTTCTCGGCGGTAATCCCCATATGGTAGCCATGTTCAGCACAGATCAGCCCATCACGCAGAATGACGTCTGACAATTGCCCGTCACCGAGGCGATATCCCCAGCGGGCTTTAGCCTCTAACAGGTAGGGGGCCTGACTCATGTTTTCCATTCCACCAGCGACCAGTGCCTGGGCCTGTCCGGCGGCGATCGCCTGAGCCGCAAGCGCCACACTTTTGAGACCGGAGCCACACACTTTGTTGACGGTGAATCCGCAAACGGTGTCGGAAAGACCGCTTCTTAACAATGCCTGACGCGCCGGATTCTGTCCCAGACCGGCCTGCAGCACGTTACCCATAATCACTTCTTCAACCTGCTGTGGATCAAGATGAGCGCGCTCAATTGCCGCTTTTATCACGGTTGATCCCAGCTCGATAGCGCTGGTGGTCGCCAGTGCGCCATTAAAGCTACCGATTGCGGTACGTGCCGCGCTGACAATGACACAGTTTTTCATTTTTCTGTTCCTTTATGTAAGTAATGGCTGTCAGAACAAGGTCAATCCAATGACAAAAATGACGCCGGAGAAGAACAGGGCGGTGATGCAGTACCCCATGATGTCGCGCACCCCCAATCCGGCGATAGCCAATGCAGGTAGCGCCCAGAACGGCTGCGCCATATTCATCCACTGCTCGCCATAGGCGATAGCCATTACTGACTTACCGAGATCGGCACCAAGGGCCTGAGCGGCTGGCATGACGAACGGTCCCTGAATAACCCAATGGCCACCGCCAGACGGCACGGCAAAGTTAATCAGTGCTGAACTGAAGAAGGTCATCAGCGGGAAGGTGTCTTTGTTGGCGACGTTGATGAAGAACTCGGTAATCAATCCACCGAGGCCAGAGTGCTCCATCATCAACTGAATACCGGCGTAGAAGGGGAACTGCACCAGGATGCCGGCGGTGCTACGCGCGGCTGCGCTAACGGCACGCATATAGGCCATAGGCGTTTTATGCAGCAGCAGACCGGCAATCATAAACATCAGGTTGACGGTGTTGATGGTGATGTTGAAGCCTTTCTCAGTGAAATAGATAGCCAGATAAGCAATCCCTAATGCCCCAATGATCAGGGCCAGAATGCGGCTCTCTTCCAGTTTTTCCGATGGTGGGGCGTCGGGTGGCAGTTTTTTCTGGAAATCAGCTTCTTCCAGTAACAGCTTCGGATCGATACTTACCACATCAGAAGGTTTTGGCGTCATCATGCGTGTGATGAACGGCATCACGACGATCAGTGCCACGGTGATGAAGATGTTGAAACCGGTAAACAGCGTGTTTGCGACCGGAATTAACCCTGCGACGTGTTCAACCGGGTTGCCTGGTGTTGCCGCCAGCAATGGCATTGAACCGGAGAAGCCACCCCCCCAGGTGAGAAAACCGATGTAGGCACAAGCAATCAGCAGGGGGTAGTCGGAGCCGGGTACCCGGCGTGCGACTTCACGGGCAAACATCGCCCCCACTACCAGACCAAAACCCCAGTTGATGACGCAGGCGACTGAACCGAAAAACGTCACCAGCATGACCCCCTGAGCGGGGGTTTTGGCGGCAGACGCTGCCGTACGCAGCAGACTTTTCACCGGTCCTGAACTGGCTAACGCATGGCCTGTGACGATGATCAGCGCCATCTGCATGCCGAAAGCCAGCAGATTCCAGAAACCATCACCCCAGAATTTCACCATGCTGACGGGTGTTTGTGGCGTTAGCCACAGCGCGATGCCGAAGGTCAACAGCGTTAGCAGCATGGCGAAAATTAGTGGGTCAGGCAGCCAGCGGCTGACCACGCGCGTCATAAAACGAGCAATGCGGCCGATCATGCATCACCTCGCAGGATAATCAGCTCGGCGGCGACATCAAACTGCGCTTCGGTTTTTTCACGCAGCGTGGCGATATCGCATCCTTCCGCGATCTCCGTAAGCCACATTTTTCCGTCAATGAAACGGAAAACAGCGAGTTCGGTGACCAGCATATGCACCGCATGTTGTGCCGTCAGCGGCATGGTGCAATGTCGGAGGATCTTCGCTGAGCCGTCTTTTGCGCAATGCTCCATCGCGATAATCACTTTGCGCGCGCCGGTCACCAGATCCATCGCCCCTCCCATGCCGGGAACCATTTTGCCGGGAACGACCCAGTTGGCGAGGTTGGCCTGCTCATCGACCTGTAACCCACCGAGCACACAGGCATCGACATGGCCCCCGCGAATTAACGCAAACGACATGGCGCTATCAAACATGGCCGCGCCTGGTAAAATCCCGCACGGTTGCCCACCGGCGTTTACCAGGTCGGGATGCGCGGTTGTGACCGGCCCCAGACCGAGAAAACCATTTTCTGACTGCAATGTGATATGAATGTCAGCGGGCAGGTAGTTCGCAACCATCGTCGGCAGACCAATCCCCAGGTTGACGACATCCCCATCGTGAAGCTCAAGCGCCACACGGCGCGCAATACGTTGTTTAGCATCCATGATTAGCTCTCCTGTGGAATGACGATATGGTCGATAACGGCACCGGGGGTAACGATATGGTCTGGCTGGAGTTCACCGATCCCGACCATTTCATCCGGTTCAACCAGTGTGATGTCGGCGGCGAGGGCAATCAGTGGGTTAAAATTACGGGCGCTAAGTTGATAGGTCAGGTTGCCAAGCGTGTCAGCGCGGTGTGCGCGGATTAGCGCCAGATCGGCACGTAATGGACGTTCGAGCAACCAGACTCTGCCATCGAGCGTCATGGTCTGCTTGCCATCTTCCACTACGGTGCCGACACCGGTTGGCGTGAGAAAACCGCCAAGGCCTGCGCCACCGCAGCGAATTTGCTCAATCAGAGTGCCTTGCGGCACCAGTTGTACGTCCATTTCACCGGCAATCATGCGGCGACCGGTTTCAGGGTTGGTGCCAATGTGCGAGGCAATCACTTTGCTCACGCGACCATTGACGATTAAGGGGCCGATACCGGTATCGACAAATGCGGTATCGTTGGCAATTAACGTCAAATCCCTGACGCCAGATTCAAGTAAGGCTTCGACAAGGCGAGGTGGCGTGCCAACCCCCATAAAACCGCCGACCATGATGGTCATGCCGTCACGAAAGAAGCTCGCTGCGTCTTGTAAAGTAATCAGTTTTGTTTTCATTATGTTTCCCTTTTGCATACTCCATTTTGGGTACGCTCAGGGAATTGCAAGCCGGGTGCCAGAATGACAAATAGCGAAATTATTTTTTAATTATTTGAATTTTATGATTTATTTTTATTAGCTGGCGAGGGGGATGTGGAGTTGCTATGCAGATTTTTGCGCAGTGTGCAAAATTCTGCATAGCAAATTTAGGTATCAGGAGCCTGACGGATCAATACCATACTCTTGCAATTTGTACATCAGAGCGCGCCGACTGATCCCCAGCATTAGCGCGGTACGGGTGCGGTTGCCATCCTGATTGTCGAGCACCTCAAGGATGATGCGTTTTTCCTCACGCTTAATTTCTTCCTTCAGATTGCGTTCTCCGGTCTGAACTGCTTTTACCTCTGTTACGGTACTGACAGGCGATCGGAACTGCGCAGGCAGGTCTTCGGCAAAAATCACCGCGCCGGTATTCATGACCACCGCACGTTCGATGACGTTAGACAGTTCACGAATGTTCCCTGGCCATGGCCAGGCGGTAAGCATGGACATCGCCGTGGGATCGATCTCAATGATATCCCGCTGATTTTCTGAGCTAAATTTTTGTAAAAAGTGATTCGCTAACAGGGCGATGTCTTCGCGGCGTTCGCGTAACGGGGGAAGGGTCAGATGAATCACGTTAAGCCGATAAAACAGGTCTTCGCGGAACGTTCCTTCCTTCACCATTGTTTGCAGGCAGCGGTTGGTGGCGGCAACAATACGGATATCGACGCGGATAATTTGGTGTCCGCCGATGCGCTCGAATTCTCTTTCCTGCAAAATACGCAGCAGTTTGGCCTGCAGAACCAGCGGCATTTCACCAATCTCGTCGAGCAGAAGCGTTCCCTTATGCGCGCGTTCGAACAGCCCCTGGCGTAGGGTTTGTGCACCGGTAAATGCCCCCTTTTCGTGGCCAAACAGTTCGCTTTCCAGTAAGGATTCCGGTAAGGCCGCACAGTTGATTTTGATAAAGGGGCCGTTGGCGCGTTTACTGTTGTAGTGGATGGCGCGGGCAATCAGCTCTTTTCCTGTGCCACTTTCGCCGCTAATCAGTACGTTCGCCTGTGAGAGGGCGATTTTTGCCGTGTCTTTACAAATATCCATCATCACCGGGCTGGTAGTCAGGATATGCCCCCATTGCCAACTGGTGCTTAGCGCCTGATGCAGATTGCGGATCTCCTGCTTCATTGCCTGAAGCTGTAGTGCGCGCTGAATGACCAGATTGAGCTCATCCAAATCAAAGGGTTTAATCACATAGTCAAACGCGCCGCTACGGAGAGCTTCTACTGCGGTCTCCACTTCGGCGTAGGCCGTCATCAGAATCACGGGGATCCGCGGCTGCTGGGCGCGCATGGCTTTCAGTGCATCAATACCGTCCATCTCTGGCATACGGATGTCCATCAGTACCACGTCAGGATGCGTATCAGCAAACAGAGTCAGCGCGGCTTTTCCATCGCTGGCGCAGTGCGTCTCATGCCCTTGCAGGGAAAACGCAGTGGCAAGCATACGGCGAACATTTTCTTCGTCATCAACGATGAGAATACGGTAGGTCGTTTTCATTCTGACGGATTTCCCTGCGGGTTAAGAGGTAAAATCAGGGTGAAGGTTGCGCCGCAGCCCGGCATACTTGTCACGTGGATATCCCCCTGATGCGCGTTGATAATGCGCTGGCTTAGCGCCAGTCCAAGACCCGTACCTGACGCTTTGGTCGTAAAGAAGGGGTCGAATATTTTCTTCTGAATGGCAATATCGATACCGTTGCCATTATCTTCAATCATCACCGCCTGCTGTGAGGCTGAATATTGCCAGGTGCGGATTCGAATTTCGCCCCGTGCGGCTATCGCCTGCACCGCATTGATTAAAATATTAAGGATCACCTGCTTGAGGAGTTCGCGATCGGCGACGATGGCGGGCAGGCTGGCATCTAATTCTGTGGTAAATGCGATTCGAGCCTGTAGGCCTGCGGTTTGCACGAGGATCAGCGTTTCTTCAATCAACGCATTGAGCCGTACCTGCTGCCACTGGCTTTGTCGCGGGCGAGAGAAATCCAACAGTTGCTGGATGACTTTATTGATTGAGTCAATTTCGTTCAGCACAACGGATAAATAATCCTGATGTTCTGGTAAAGACGTTTGTTGGCGGATGATCTGTACATAGCCACGGATTGCCGTCAGCGGGTTACGTACCTCATGCGCCACTCCAGCCATCAACTCGCCGAGCGTCGCGAGCCTTTCCGTTTGTGCCAGCCGGCGCTGTGTCTCTTTGCGGGCCGTTAAATCAGAGAAGATCACCAGAGCTCCGATTAGCTCGCCATGCGCGTTATGGATCCGGCTGGTGGTGACGCTTATTTCAATGGTGCGGTCGCGACCAGGAAAACTTACCTCCTGGGCGACATGTTCGGTGCCGTGCTCCAGTGTATCCAGTACCGGGCTGGAGAACTGAGTATCGGCAAAGAGGGTTGCATAGGGCTGCCCGACCAGTTCATGAAGCTGATAGCCAGTGATTTGCTCTGCCGCCGGGTTCATGGTGGTGACATCGCCCTGTCTGTCGATGGCAATGACGCCGTCTGCTGCGTTCTCAATAATCAGGTCATTAAGGGTTTTGGTTTCCCGAAGCGTTTGTGCCAGCGCATTGACGCTGCGGCTGATTTGTCCCAGTTCGCCGGGCAGTTCAGGCAGTCGGGCTGGTGTTTTTTGCGCCAGCGTGGAGAGCCCGTCGGTGATAATGTCGATATTCGCACTGAGACGGCGAGAGAAAAGCACAATCAACAGCAGGCTACTGATGAGTCCGGCAGCCAGCACGGCAATGATCCTGACGTCCATTTTCCAGGCTTGCTGGCGGATATCTTCCGTCAGTTCATTCGCCCAGATATAGCCAATAACTTCACCCTGCCGTTCGATGGGGATCATGGAGTTGAGGATGTCGCCACGAACCTGTCGTCCGGAAAAAACCACAGGTGCGTTGCTGCTCATCACTTCACGTCCGGGGTGATCGTCAGTGATGGTGATACCGACATTACTTTGATACAACGCAGAGGGGGCGTAGGTGATGATTGCATCCAGTGCCTTGTTGTAATACCCCGCGCCGATGCCAGGAAATGCCTGGGTGATCCGTTCGGTGATGGGGCCCAACTCAAGATTCAGCGCCCGAATGCGCGCTTCACGCGGTAAATCTGCGTAGTGGCTAAAGCTATCGCCCAGCGCACCGTTAAGCAGAGTGAGCACCGATGACAGTTTTTTCTCTTTTTCAGATAAGACTGCTGACCGACCTTCGGTTTCTACGATATAACCAATAGAAATCGTCGGCACAATGACCATCAGAATGGCCATCATGATCATTTGGTTACGTAAACGTCGCGGGTATAAACGACGCGTCAGCCATCTCAGCTTGCGCATTCTCACATCCGTGCAGTGTTTTTTAGGCAAACGACGATTATCAGGGGTTAAGACAACGGTGTCAGAGCGGTGTATCATATTCCCGTAAAGAGAGGGCATTGCGACGCCGGACATTTACCGCTACCTTAACCACACTCTATTGATATCCTGAGGCGGAGCTTCGCCCCTTTGAAATACCTTGCTTCCGTTCATTCAACTCTAAAAGTCTCACGCTACCTGTTCAGAGCGCTGGCCTTACTGGTCTGGTGTCTGATTGCTTTTGTTTCGGTGTTCTACATTGTGAATGCGCTGCACCAGCGAGAGTCTGAGATCCGCCAGGAGTTTAATCTCAGCTCCGATCAGGCCCAACGCTACATTCAGCGTACTTCTGACGTGATAAAAGAGCTGAAATACATTGCTGAAAACCGGTTAACGGCAGAAAACGGCGTGATGTCATTGCGGGCACGGGATGATAAAACCGTGGTGCCGAATTTTGAACCGCTGTTTGCCGATTCCGACTGTGCGGTGATGGGTAATGCCTGGCGTGGCTCGCTGGAGTCATTAGCGTGGTTTATGCGCTACTGGCGCGACAATTTTTCAGCGGCTTATGATTTGAACCGCGTGTTCCTGATCGGCAGCGATAACCTCTGTATGGCCAATTTTGGTCTGCGGGATATGCCTGTCGAACGTGACGAGGCGCTGAAAGCGCTGCATGAGCGCATCATTAAGTATCGCAATGCCCCGCAGGAAGAAAACGGCAATAACCTGTTCTGGATAAGCCAGGGGCCACGTCCAGGGGTGGGGTATTTTTATGCGCTGACGCCGGTCTATCTTGCCAATCGTCTGCAGGCGTTGCTGGGTGTGGAACAGCCGATTCGCATGGAGAACTTCTTCACGCCGGGCAGTTTGCCGATGGGGGTGACCATCCTTGATGAAAATGGTCATGCGCTGATTTCACTCACCGGTCCTGAAGGCACTATTAAGTCTGAACCGCGCTGGATGCAGGAGCGCTCGTGGTTTGGCTACACGCCGGGTTTTCGCAATCTGGTGTTAAAGAAAAACCTGCCGCCATCCTCGCTCAGTATTGTGTACTCCGTGCCGGTCGATCTGGTGCTGGAGCGGATACGCATGATGATCCTAAATGCGGTTCTGCTGAATGTGCTGGTAGGTGCGGCGTTGTTTATGCTGACGCGCATGTATGAGCGGCGTATTTTTATTCCAGCGGAAAGCGATGCCCAACGCCTGGAAGAGCATGAGCAGTTTAACCGTAAAATCGTGGCTTCTGCGCCGGTCGGTATTTGTATTCTGCGCACAATTGATGGCATTAACATTCTGAGCAACGAGCTGGCGCATACCTATCTCAACATGCTGACGCATGAAGACAGGCAACGGTTGACGCAAATTATCTGCGGCCAGCAGGTTAATTTCGTCGATGTGTTGACCAGCAATAATACTAATCTGCAAATCAGCTTTGTGCATTCACGTTATCGCAATGAGAACGTAGCGATATGCGTCCTGGTCGATGTGAGTGCTCGCGTGAAAATGGAAGAGTCGTTGCAGGAGATGGCGCAGGCGGCGGAACAGGCCAGCCAGTCAAAATCAATGTTCCTTGCGACGGTGAGTCATGAGCTACGCACGCCGCTGTATGGCATTATCGGTAACCTTGACCTGCTGCAAACGAAAGAACTGCCCAGCGGAGTGGATCGCCTGGTGACGGCGATGAATAATTCCTCCAGCCTGTTGTTGAAGATTATCAGCGATATTCTTGATTTCTCGAAAATTGAATCCGAACAGTTGAAGATTGAACCGCGCGAATTTTCACCGCGTGAAGTGATGAGCCATATTACGGCCAACTACCTGCCGCTGGTGGTACGCAAGCAACTGGGATTGTACTGTTTCATCGAACCGGATGTGCCCGTGGCATTAAATGGCGATCCGATGCGCTTACAGCAGGTTATTTCTAACCTGCTGAGTAATGCGATTAAATTTACTGATACCGGCTGTATTGTGCTGCATGTTCAGTGCAGCGGCGACTACCTCAGCATTCGTGTGCGTGATACTGGCGTGGGGATCCCGGCCAAAGAAGTCGTTCGTCTGT
Source organism: Citrobacter sp. Awk 2 (assembly GCF_028069815.1). Taxonomy (NCBI): domain Bacteria; kingdom Pseudomonadati; phylum Pseudomonadota; class Gammaproteobacteria; order Enterobacterales; family Enterobacteriaceae; genus Citrobacter; species Citrobacter sp. Awk 2. The sequence continues at coordinate 4,887 of NZ_JANEWL010000028.1, read as the reverse complement.
TCGATCCCTTCTTCCAGGTGGGGACGGGCGTGCAGCGTAATTTCCAGGGGACCGGGTTGGGTCTGGCTATCTGTGAGAAACTGATCAGCATGATGGACGGGGATATTTCCGTCGATTCTGAACCGGGGATGGGGAGCCAGTTTACGCTGCGGATACCGCTGTATGGTGCCCAGTACCCACAGAATAAGAGTGTGGATGGTCTTACCAGCACTCGCTGCTGGCTGGCCGTGCGAAACGCGTCACTCTATCACTTTATCGAATCCAGCCTCACGCGTACCGGGATGACGGTGCTGCGTTATGAGGGGCAGCAACCTGATGCAAATGATGTATTGATTGCTGATGATGTGCTGGATCAGACGTGGAAGGGACGAGCCACGGTGATTTTCTGTCGTCGCCACATTGGTATTCCACTGGAAAGAACGCCTGGAGAGTGGGTGCACAGCGTGGCATCGCCGCACGAGTTGCCCGCGCTGCTGGCGCATATTTACAGCGTTGAACTGGGTAGTGAAGCGCTTTCCACCGCGCTGCCAGCTCCGGACAAAGTGGGAGCCACAAACGATGACATGATGATTCTGGTGGTTGACGATCATCCGATTAACCGCCGTTTACTGGCCGATCAGCTAGGATCGTTGGGGTATCAGTGTAAAACCGCCAACGACGGTGTGGACGCGCTCAATGTATTGAGTAAAAACCATATTGATATTGTGCTGAGCGACGTCAACATGCCGAATATGGATGGCTATCGTTTGACGCAGCGTATTCGCCAACTGGGGCTAACGCTGCCGGTGATTGGTGTGACGGCCAATGCTCTGGCGGAAGAGAAGCAGCGCTGTCTGGAGTCGGGAATGGACAGCTGTTTGTCCAAGCCAGTGACGTTAGACGTGCTGAAGCAGACGTTGACTGTCTATGCGGAACGCGTGAGAAAAACGCGGGGATAAAAGAGGCTGGGTAGTGGTGTTTGCCTTATCCGGCCTACAGAACATACACAACGCTGTATTGTTCGTAGGCCAGATAAACGCGGTGCCTTCAGGCAGATGATATGAAAATGAATTACTCTTTGTCTGACGGGCTTAACGTCACGGATGACAGGTAATTCAGCAGGGCGATATCGTTTTCCACGCCGAGCTTCATCATTGCAGACTTTTTCTGGCTACTGATGGTTTTAATACTGCGATTGAGCTTCTTAGCGATTTCAGTCACCAGGAAACCTTCGGCAAACAGGCGCAGAACTTCACTTTCTTTCGGTGACAGGCGTTTGTCGCCATAGCCGCTGGCGCTGATTTTTTCCAGCAGGCGAGAGACACTTTCCGGGGTGAATTTCTTACCTTTTTGCAGCGCCGCCAGCGCCTTAGGCAGGTCAGTTGGCGCACCTTGTTTCAGCACGATCCCTTCAATGTCGAGATCCAGCACCGCGCTCAGGATGGCCGGGTTGTTGTTCATGGTCAAAACGATGATCGACAGGCTCGGGAAATGGCGTTTGATATATTTAATTAACGTGATCCCATCACCATATTTATCTCCCGGCATTGAGAGATCGGTAATCAACACATGAGCATCTAATTTAGGCAAATTGTTGATCAGTGCAGTGGAGTCTTCAAATTCGCCGACAACGTTCACCCACTCGATTTGTTCAAGTGATTTACGAATACCGAACAGTACAATCGGATGGTCATCGGCAATAATTACGTTCATAGTGTTCATGTATTGGGCTACCTTGCTACAGCAAGCTCTTGACGTAAACGTCAATGTCGCTGATGTACTTTTCTATACCTGGAGCATCTTTCTCTTGAATAAGATGTTCCAGCGCTTCACATAACTGCTTGCCGGGTACCAGATTAAGCATGGCAAACACGCCTTTCAGGCGATGGGCCGTTTGGGCTAACGCAGCGAAATCGCTGGTTGCTGCCTCAGTATACAACCTCTTAACATCATCCGGTACTGTGTCTACAAAGAGTGCATAGTAACCACTGGCATGAAGTTCGGCGTTTTCATCACCGCCGAGGGGGAGTTCCTGGATCTCTTCTTGCGCCAGTTGTTCTTCTATTAGCTCCAGGACAGCTTCCTGCATAGCATTGCTCATATTAAAGTTGACGCGCAGCTGACCGGGGGCAATTTTTCGCACGCCAGACTCATCATCGCTTAAAAGCAAGCCTGAGGCAGTAAGATTAGACGGATTATCAGTGATAAAGAGATCATATTCTTGACTATTCAGTCGCTCATCGGGGGTGATGCAGGTTGCTCCCCAGTTTTCCAGCTGACGCAATACAATGCTGCGTACGTCATTCGAGGTGACGTCAACCATCACGCAGACATCATCCAACAACCGTTCTTCATTATCAGCATGTTGGTCATGTAGCGGCATCTTAACATGGACGATATAACGCGTTCCAAGTTCTTCCCGCGCTTTAATATTCAGATGTCCACCCAATTTGCGTGCGAGCTGATCGCACAACCAGAACGTGAGTGGATTCGCTTTGCCATATCGATCGCTCTGCGTGTCATTGATGAACGGGAAGTGCAGATTATCAATTTCATTCAGCGCGACGCCTTCCCCCGTATCCAGAATACGGAAGGTCAGACGCTCTGCCTCCGATTCATCCTGGTCGACATCCAGCGTAATTTTGCCAATCTGCGTCGTGGTCACGGCATATTGGATGAGCAGCAGCAAAATACGACGCAGGGCATCGCGGTCGCCGCGGCGCTCATCATTGGCGCTCAGGTGATTTTTAATCAGCAGCTGTAACCCTTTACGCTTGATGGCTGGCAGTACTTCAGGCACGACGTCGTCAATTAACGCCTGCACGGAAAACAGCGTTGATTCACTTTTCCAGTCATCGCTTTCCAGAAGATTGGCCAACTGAATCTCATCGACCATACGTACCAGCACGTCTGCCTGGTTTGCCAGTTTCTCGCTGTCGGGCGTATTGAGTGCAGCAGCATTTATGGCCAGCGTTTTGGCAGGATCTTTCAGTGCGCTACCAATGTTTTGCATAAAGGCGGCGCGAGCCTGTTGGTTTTTCTCATACAGTCGCTGCGCTTGTTTCAGCTTTTTATTGACCAGTACTTCGCGATCCTGGTCGCGAATGATAAAGATCTGCGTGCGGGCTGAGATCTGGCTGCGGAACAGCCTGATCTCATATAATTCATTATTGATTGTGGCCTGGATGACCCCCTGATGCTGCTCCGCCATACTGGTGATATTTTGCAGATTTAAATGTGGCAGCAGATGGTCGGCAATTTTATTGCTGATAACCGTGCGGTTGGATTCCTGGTCGTGTACCAATAATCCCAGCGGCAGCAGCGAAACAATTTCTTCATTGATTGCGCGAAGTACCCGGAGTTCATTATTTGCGACAAGGTTTGGCGCCACTTCGTTTGAACGGGCAGGAAGGTGGCGGAAAGTGGTATAGCCAAACAGCGCCAGCGCCAGCAGAGCGATATTCAGTAACAGCGGCAGCAGAATACTTTGCAGCGTATCAAGCAGTAATGAACCAAAGGGAACCTGCCAGACCAGTCGCATATCCGTTGAATTTAGCGCTGAGGAGATCTCAATCTTGCTATTGTTAAAGTTGATGCTGACGCTGTCAGGCGACTCTTTTTCACTGAGATGTTCAGCCGTAGACGTGGCATCAGGCTCCAGGTGAAAGCTGTCCAACTGCATGCCCGGGGGGATCAAATCATTAATCGGCAGGTCAAACGCGACCACGGTTGCCAGATGTCCTGGTTGATTAAAGGTTGTGCGTAACGTGAAGTAATGGCCGTTTTGCCAGGCCAACCGGCGGAGGGACGAGAAGCTTTCACGCTCATCGAGCGCATTGGCCTGTTGTAACATTTCAGCGCGGCGCGAATCGACAATGTTGCCAATTGTCGATTCTTTAAAGCCGGAAGTGAGATCTTTCAGCGGCAGCGTTGAGATAAGAATCAGGCTATTGTCCTGACCATTCAGATAATACATTGACCATGGGACATTCTCTGCGCCCCACAGTGTATCCAGATAGGTTGAGATACGTTGGGTCATTTCCAGCGTAGAACTGTCATGCGAGCCGAAAATCAGTGCTTCAGTCTTTCTACGGGGTTTTTCAAGATAGTAGACATCTTGCTTGAGTCGGGTTTCCTGTAACCCGTCAGCAGTCGATGAGTTGGCTGTCGCTGCAATATTGTCATAGATTTGCCAGGTCACGTATCGCCAGGTATCCACCCTTTTATGAATTGCGTGGGTGATATCGACAATCTGATAGCTCTTATCTTTTAGCCAGGTGTTGACCGCGCTCTGGACCATCACGCCCATCATCACCAACAGCACCACGATCAGTAATAAGAAGAAACGGGTAATACTTCCCGGAAGCAGGGAGAATCGGGTAGAAGCCGTTGTGTCAGACTGACTCATTCGTGTTTATGACCTGTTAAAACGACGCTAAAGATGAAGGGGCAGTATAAAGGGTAATGTATGAATTGCCATACTTACGCAACATCCGGTGAGCTGCATTTTTTATTGTTGTGTATCGTTGCCAGGCAGGCAATGCAAACGTGTACAGCCGGTCACTACCAGTACAAATAGAGGTATGAAACCTACAGATTTAGCATTAAATAACAAGAAATTATTTGCCTGATTTATAAACGATGGTGAGCAGGTGAGATAGTTAATAGTCGTTATAGTTTTTCATCGGTAGCACAGAACAGTGATGTTTGTGTAAAGAAGGGTAAAAAAAAACCGAACGCAGAGCATTCGGTTGAAATAGGGGTAAACAGACATTCATGAATGAATGACGGTAATAAATAAAGTTAATGATGATAGCGAGTCTATTTTAGTTGCGAGTGAAGATTTTTTTTTATCATTCAGTGCTATGGTTGTGTTTTGTTCAAGTGGTTGATTTATAAATTTTTTAT
>NZ_JANEWL010000279.1:0-292 GCF_028069815.1 Citrobacter sp. Awk 2 | reverse complement strand
AACATCACCGTGTTGCGAAAATTTGAGAGACTCGAACACACCGCTTTTCATTTCTTATTACGGAGAAATGAAACAGTGTGTCGTTTCAATTTTCAGCTTGATCCAGATTTTTAAAGAGCAAAACTTCTTAATGCACTCGAAAGTACATTCAGAAGTTCATCATTTATCAGACAATCTGTGTGAGCACTACAAAGAACGTTTCTTTAAGGTAAGGAGGTGATCCAACCGCAGGTTCCCCTACGGTTACCTTGTTACGACTTCACCCCAGTCATGAATCACAAAGTGGTAAGCG
>NZ_JANEWL010000278.1:0-303 GCF_028069815.1 Citrobacter sp. Awk 2 | reverse complement strand
GCTGAACATAAGTACGAACATCTTCAAGCATTTCAGCTCTCGATTGCTTTTCATATCTGTTACGATCCGCTTTTGAACCGGGCCCCGGCAATTGAATTCCTGAAGGTTCTTTAAGTTTCATTTTCTGATCAAAATAGCCGTAGAGCGATATGTAATAGCGATAGTCGACATCAATGGGGGCATTTCTGTCGGGATCTATTTGCCCGTAGCCATAGCCAATTTTTCCTGTCTGTTTTTCTTTGCTGCGATAATCCTGGTCAAAATCTTTTAATTCTTCTGCTGACAGAGGTTCAGGCACCAATG
>NZ_JANEWL010000277.1:0-353 GCF_028069815.1 Citrobacter sp. Awk 2 | reverse complement strand
GGTACAGTGTCCGGACCATACGGCAGACGGCCCAGTACACGCGGCATCACCAGACCGATATAGCGGGCATCATCCGTCTCACGAAAGGATTTCCACTTGATGTATTCAGCACGATCAAAGTAGTTGCCGATGTCTTTAATCGCCGCCACGTCCTCCATCGAGTCCTTGAGGAAGAACGCCGGTCCCGCAGAACCGATAAACGGCATATGTGCCGCAGCGGATACTTTCGAAATATTACGCAGTAATGCGACATCCTGCGCTGAGGCATCGAACTCATACGAAGAAATCAGTGCGGCAACAGGCTCTCCGCCAGGGGTATCGTATTCATCAATATAGGTTTGTTTATACAGTCC
>NZ_JANEWL010000276.1:0-364 GCF_028069815.1 Citrobacter sp. Awk 2 | reverse complement strand
CTTCAGTCCATCAACCGCTTTTGACATTATTAATGATGAGTTTCCCGAATTATCTGTGACACCAGACAAAATTTTTCCATCAGGCATATGAATGTCATAGCTCTGATTTGCCAGCGGTTTACCTGAACAGGATGAGTGATAACAAACTTTTCATCAAACGTTGATGGCTCAAACGACTTCATCACACTCTGCAGACTACCGGAGCCTGCTTTCTTGATACCGGTATTCTTAATGAGAAGTTTTCCCGGACCGCCAATCTCGACATTTCCACCTTTGATTTTGATATAGCCGCCGCCGCATATCAGTGTCAGTTCGTCCTGCGCCGTAACAACCAGTTTCTTGCCACTCGAAATATGCGTGTCCT
>NZ_JANEWL010000275.1:0-368 GCF_028069815.1 Citrobacter sp. Awk 2 | reverse complement strand
TCACCTACATATCAGCGTGCCTTCTCCCGAAGTTACGGCACCATTTTGCCTAGTTCCTTCACCCGAGTTCTCTCAAGCGCCTTGGTATTCTCTACCTGACCACCTGTGTCGGTTTGGGGTACGATTTCGTGTTACCTGATGCTTAGAGGCTTTTCCTGGAAGCAGGGCATTTGTTACTTCAGCACCGTAGTGCCTCGTCATCACACCTCAGCGTTAGTAAGAGTCCGGATTTACCTGGAACCTCCGCCTACATGCTTAAACCGGGACAACCGTCGCCCGGCTAACATAGCCTTCTCCGTCCCCCCTTCGCAGTAACACCAAGTACAGGAATATTAACCTGTTTCCCATCGACTACGCCTTTCGGCCTC
>NZ_JANEWL010000274.1:0-368 GCF_028069815.1 Citrobacter sp. Awk 2 | reverse complement strand
TCACCTACATATCAGCGTGCCTTCTCCCGAAGTTACGGCACCATTTTGCCTAGTTCCTTCACCCGAGTTCTCTCAAGCGCCTTGGTATTCTCTACCTGACCACCTGTGTCGGTTTGGGGTACGATTTTGTGTTACCTGATGCTTAGAGGCTTTTCCTGGAAGCAGGGCATTTGTTACTTCAGCACCGTAGTGCCTCGTCATCACACCTCAGCGTTAGTAAGAGTCCGGATTTACCTAAACTCTCCGCCTACATGCTTAAACCGGGACAACCGTCGCCCGGCTAACATAGCCTTCTCCGTCCCCCCTTCGCAGTAACACCAAGTACAGGAATATTAACCTGTTTCCCATCGACTACGCCTTTCGGCCTC
>NZ_JANEWL010000273.1:0-374 GCF_028069815.1 Citrobacter sp. Awk 2 | reverse complement strand
ATCTTATGCCTCTTTGATGTTCCAGTTTCGTTTGATAGTCGGGAGGCTTAAATTCAGTTCTAACGCCGCTTTGGACTGACTCAGCCCCTTAGCTCTGGCTTCCTGTACACGCTGAAGGGTATTTGACGCAACCGGACGGCCTAACTTCTTCCCTTCCTTCCTGGCTCTTACTAAACCCTCTTTTGTGCGTTCAATGATGCGGGATTTTTCGAACTCTGCAAACGCAGAAAACATTTGCAGCATCAGTTTCCCTTCCGCGCTGGAAAGGTTACGCACAGGCAGATCCAGTGAAACAACATCAATCCCTTTATCCACCAGCATCGTAATGGTTTGCTGCACGTCGATGTTGTCCCTTCCCAGGCGGTCCAGTTTCA
>NZ_JANEWL010000272.1:0-384 GCF_028069815.1 Citrobacter sp. Awk 2 | reverse complement strand
AAGAACCTTCAGGAATTCAATTGCCGGGGCCCGGTTCAAAAGCGGATCGTAACAGATATGAAAAGCAATCGAGAGCTGAAATGCTTGAAGATGTTCGTACTTATGTTCAGCGACCGACAGATCACAGTACGTTACCGATGGATGAGCGTTTCATGAGCAGGGTCGTTGCCTATGACTTGCCAGTTGGTTATTGCTGGCATTCCTGGGACAGAGAAAGTCTTGCTGAATTACGCTACCAGGCTGACTGGCTGGAGAGTGATGATTATTACTGGACAGGTAAATTGAGTATTCCAGCAATGCCAGCGATTATTGGAAGAGATATCGCAAAAGATGTGGTTGAGAAAAATGCCGGTGCGCTAGTACGTCTCAATATCAAATAATAAT
>NZ_JANEWL010000271.1:0-384 GCF_028069815.1 Citrobacter sp. Awk 2 | reverse complement strand
ATTATTATTTGATATTGAGACGTACTAGCGCACCGGCATTTTTCTCAACCACATCTTTTGCGATATCTCTTCCAATAATCGCTGGCATTGCTGGAATACTCAATTTACCTGTCCAGTAATAATCATCGCTTTCCAGCCAGTCAGCCTGATAGCGTAATTCAGCAAGACTTGCCCTGTCCCATGAATGCCAGCAATAACCAACTGGTAAGTCATAGGCAACAACCCGGCTCATAAATTCTTCACTCATCGGTAATGTGCTGTGATCTGTCGGTCGCTGAACATAAGTACGAACATCTTCAAGCATTTCAGCTCTCGATTGCTTTTCATATCTGTTACGATCCGCTTTTGAACCGGGCCCCGGCAATTGAATTCCTGAAGGTTCTT
>NZ_JANEWL010000270.1:0-396 GCF_028069815.1 Citrobacter sp. Awk 2 | reverse complement strand
GCGTCTGTCTGGCCTGCAGTTTTTTCAGAAAGTGTGATTTTGCTGACATGATGTTATCTGGCCTTTCACGCTGGAGAGAAAAAAGAAGAGTCATATCCTGGAGGTATTCCCGAGATACTGCTGTTGCTTAAGATGTCGGAGCAAAACACGCCCTTCAGGCATAAACTCCGTACCATAACGCACCAGGCCAATACCGTTGAGTTCAGCATCAATAGCATAGAGAAGCTCTCCCGGAACAATCTGTTCGAGCAGTACCACCTTAATGCTTTTCAGGCGCGGTTCATATTTGAGCAGCACCGCCGACAGCACGCCCATCAGTTCATGGGCGGTACCGGGCATCCCCTGCAGGGTTTTGGTCATATCCGGCAAGCCATAGTCCGGCAGATGCGCCAGCGT
>NZ_JANEWL010000027.1:0-48828 GCF_028069815.1 Citrobacter sp. Awk 2 | reverse complement strand
ATTTAGAGCAATAACAACCCCGCTTAAATATATTATACTTAAGATAATGGCCCAAACATTTCGAATGAAAGCTTTACACTAACAGCTAATAAAAACAAATAAAAATATAATTTTTTCACTAATCTGAGAAATATGTGGCAAAATCAAACGAGCACTTTTCCTAAAAATCAGGAAAAGTATGAAAGCGAACTTGTAATTAATAATCAAAACATAAACAACGTATGTAATGGAGGCTAAGGTACAAATGCCAGCTATAAGATATCTATCTGTAGCCTATCCAAGACATTTTATTCATATATTGAATATGAAGATAACATTGTCAGGTAGAAATAAGCATTTTACTCAGGAAAGCGTATTTTGGGCAGTAACCTCTTCTGAGCATGACAACTGTATAAAATCACAGCCAACCTATCAGAACCAGGCTATAATAATGCCTGGTTTTTTGACGGATACGCAGCGTGGCGCAGGCTGGTTTTATTTTAACCCGACACTGGCGGGATACCCCGCAGGGGACAGAGGTTTCATTCTGGCTGGCAACGGACAATGGGCCACTGCTGGTTACGCTCGCGCCACAGGAATCCGTCGCGTTTATCCCCACACACCAGACGCCTCGTGTAACGTCATTATTACGCACAGAAAACGGCTATCGGCTGACACCGCTCACACTCCAGGATTTCCACCGTCAGCCAGTTTCGGGCCTGTATTGCCGCTCGCACCGCCAGCTTATGCGGCTGGAAAAACTGCTGCGTGAAAATGGTGTGACGGTTTACGAGGCCGATGTCCGCCCACCAGAACGTTATCTGATGGAACGCTTTATTACCTCCCCGGTTTGGGTCGAAGGTACTCCTCAAAACAACACACTCATTAATGCCCGACTGAAGCCGAATCCGGACTACCGACCACCGTTGAAATGGGTATCGCTGGATATCGAAACAACGCGTCACGGCGAGCTGTACTGCATCGGCCTTGAAGGTTGCGGGCAGCGTATTGTCTATATGCTCGGCCCGCCGAATGGCGATGCCTCCCGGCTGGATTTTGAACTTGAGTACGTCGCCAGTCGCCCGCTGTTGCTGGAAAAACTTAACGACTGGATTGCCCGTCACGATCCCGATGTGATCATCGGTTGGAACGTGGTGCAGTTCGATTTACGCGTCCTGCAAAATCATGCTGAACGTTATCGTATCCCACTGCGTTTTGGTCGCGACAACAGCGAACTGGAGTGGCGTGAACACGGTTTTAAAAACGGTGTTTTTTTCGCGCAGGCCAGAGGGCGTCTGATTATTGACGGCATTGAGGCGCTGAAATCCGCATTCTGGAATTTTTCGTCATTCTCGCTGGAAACGGTATCGCAGGAACTCCTTGGCGAAGGGAAGTCGATTGATAATCCCTGGGACAGAATGGACGAAATTGACCGTCGTTTTGCCCAGGATAAGCCCGCTCTTGCTACTTACAACCTCAAAGACTGTGAGCTGGTCACGCGTATTTTTCATAAAACCGAGATCATGCCGTTTCTGCTGGAACGTTCGACGGTAAACGGTCTGCCTGTCGACCGGCACGGCGGTTCGGTTGCCGCTTTCGGGCATCTTTACTTACCCCGGATGCACCGCGCCGGTTACGTCGCGCCCAATCTGGGGGAAGTTCCCCCTCATGCCAGCCCCGGCGGCTATGTGATGGACTCGCGCCCGGGTTTGTACGACTCTGTATTGGTACTGGATTACAAAAGCCTGTATCCCTCAATTATCCGTACTTTCTTGATCGACCCTGTCGGACTCATCGAAGGGATGGCTCATCCAGAACCGTTGCACAGCACAGAAGGGTTCCTCGACGCGTGGTTCTCCCGCGAAAAGCACTGTCTGCCAGAGATTGTTACCCAAATCTGGCACGGGCGCGACGAAGCGAAACGCCACGGTAATAAACCGCTCTCTCAGGCGCTAAAAATCATCATGAATGCGTTTTATGGCGTACTTGGCACCACCGCTTGTCGCTTCTTTGATCCGCGGCTGGCCTCGTCGATCACCATGCGCGGCCATGCGATCATGCGCCAGACCAAAGCGCTGATAGAAGCACAGGGCTACGATGTCATCTATGGTGATACCGACTCGACCTTTGTCTGGCTTAAAAAGGCGCACTCAGAAGACGATGCAACCCGAATTGGTCGGGAGCTGGTGAGCTATGTCAACACCTGGTGGGCGCAATCGCTGAAGCAGCAAAATCTGACCAGCGCGCTGGAGCTGGAGTTTGAAACCCATTTTTGTCGCTTCCTAATGCCGACCATTCGCGGTGCAGATACCGGCAGTAAAAAACGCTATGCGGGGATGATTCAGGACGGTGCTGAGCAACGAATGGTGTTTAAGGGACTGGAAACGGTACGAACCGACTGGACACCGCTGGCACAGCAGTTTCAGCAGGCGCTGTACCTGCGAATTTTTCGTAACGAACCTTATCAGGAGTTTGTCCGCGAGACCATCGACAAGCTGATGGCGGGTGAACTGGATGAACAACTGATTTATCGCAAACGTCTGCGCCGCCCGTTAAGCGAATACCAGCGAAATGTTCCACCACACGTTCGTGCGGCGCGACTCGCCGATGAACAGAATGCAAAACTTGGCCGCCCACCGCAGTACCAAAACCGTGGCACCATTAAATATGTCTGGACGGTAAACGGCCCTGAACCTGTGGATTATCAGCAATCTGCTCTCGATTACGAGCACTATCTGACACGTCAGATACAACCGGTTGCCGAGGGAATACTTCCCTTTATCGATGATAACTTTGCTACACTACTCACAGGGCAACTGGGGTTATTTTGACGCGTGACGAAACCGCCGCCATCCAGTACCATAGCGCCCTTTCCATTCCTGGACCCATTTAACACCCCTACCACTGATTTATTAGCCTGGTAGCGGGGTCGTATGCTCTCAAAACCTCGGGCTAGCCCGAAAAATGACGAGTATTACCTGCAATTAAAGATATAGAGCCGAACACATATGCCTTTTACACTTGGTCAACGCTGGATCAGCGATACAGAAAGCGAATTGGGACTTGGTACCGTTGTCGCCATGGATGCGCGAACCGTCACTTTACTTTTCTCATCGACGGGCGAAAACCGTCTGTATGCGCGCAGTGATTCCCCCGTGACCCGCGTGATGTTCAATCCTGGCGATACGATAACAAGCCATGAAGGCTGGCAACTGCATGTCGATGAAGTAAAAGAAGAAAACGGCCTGCTTGCTTATATCGGAACCCGCCTCGACACCGAAGAAACGGGCGTCATATTGCGTGAAGTGCTGCTCGACAGCAAGCTGGTGTTCAGTAAACCCCAGGATCGCCTGTTTGCTGGCCAGATTGACCGTATGGACCGCTTCGCACTGCGCTATCGTGCGCGTAAATTTCAAAGCGAGCAGTACCGCATGCCGTGGAGTGGTCTGCGCGGTCAGCGCACCAGCCTGATCCCACACCAGCTTAACATCGCCCACGATGTCGGCCGCCGCCATGCGCCTCGCGTTCTGCTGGCTGATGAAGTTGGTTTAGGTAAAACCATTGAAGCCGGGATGATCCTGCATCAGCAACTGCTGTCTGGTGCTGCCGAGCGTGTACTGATCATCGTCCCTGAAACTTTACAGCACCAGTGGCTGGTCGAAATGCTGCGTCGTTTCAACCTGCGTTTTGCGCTGTTCGATGACGAACGCTATGCAGAAGCGCAACACGACGCCTACAACCCGTTTGAAACTGAGCAACTGGTTATCTGCTCTCTGGACTTTGCCCGTCGTAATAAGCAACGTCTGGAGCATCTGTGTGATGCGGAATGGGACCTGTTGATTGTCGATGAAGCCCATCACCTGGTATGGAGCGAAGATGCGCCCAGCCGCGAGTATATGGCGATAGAGCAACTGGCAGAGCGCGTGCCGGGTATCCTGCTGCTGACCGCAACGCCGGAACAACTCGGCATGGAAAGTCACTTTGCGCGTTTGCGCCTGCTGGACCCAAGCCGCTTCCACGATTTTGCCCAGTTCGTTGAAGAACAAAAAAATTATCGCCCGGTTGCCGATGCGGTTGCCATGCTGCTGGCAGGTAACAAGCTGAGTAACGATGAGCTAAACATGCTTGGCGACATGATTGGCGAACAGGATATTGAGCCGCTGTTGCAGGCTGCGAACAGCGACAGTGATGACGCCCAAAGCGCGCGTCAGGAGCTGGTTTCGATGCTGATGGACAGACACGGCACCAGCCGCGTGCTGTTCCGTAACACCCGTAATGGTGTGAAAGGCTTCCCGAAACGCGAACTGCATACCATCAAGCTGCCGCTGCCAACCCAATACCAGACAGCAATCAAAGTCTCGGGCATTATGGGCGCACGTAAGAGTGCGGAAGATCGCGCACGCGACATGCTCTACCCCGAACAGATTTATCAGGAATTTGAAGGTGATACCGGTACCTGGTGGAACTTTGACCCGCGCGTTGAATGGCTGATGGGTTACCTGACCAGCCACCGCTCACAGAAAGTGCTGGTGATCTGCGCGAAAGCAACCACCGCGTTGCAACTTGAGCAAGTGCTGCGCGAGCGCGAAGGTATCCGCGCCGCCGTGTTCCATGAAGGGATGTCGATCATTGAGCGTGACCGCGCCGCAGCCTGGTTTAGCGAAGAAGATAGCGGCGCCCAGGTAATGCTGTGTTCTGAAATCGGCTCCGAAGGGCGTAACTTCCAGTTCGCCAGCAATCTGGTGATGTTTGACCTACCGTTTAACCCGGACCTGCTGGAACAGCGTATTGGTCGTCTGGACCGTATTGGTCAGGCGCATGATATTCAGATCCACGTTCCGTACCTGGAAAAAACCGCGCAATCCGTGCTGGTGCGCTGGTACCACGAAGGTCTGGATGCGTTCGAACACACCTGTCCGACCGGACGCACCATTTATGATACGGTTTATAACAATCTGATCGGCTTCCTGGCTGAGCCAGAAAACACCGATGGCTTTGATGACCTGATCAAGACCTGCCGCGAACAGCATGACGCGCTGAAAGCTCAATTGGAGCAAGGGCGCGATCGCCTGCTGGAGATCCATTCGAACGGCGGTGAAAAAGCTCAGCGGCTTACTGAAAGTATTGAAGAACAGGACGACGATACCAGTCTGATCGCCTTCGCCATGAACCTGTTTGATATCGTTGGTATTAATCAGGATGACCGTGGCGACAATTTGATCGTGCTGACACCGTCCGATCATATGCTGGTTCCGGACTTCCCAGGACTTCCGGAAGATGGCTGTACCATTACGTTTGAACGTGATGTGGCCTTGTCTCGTGAAGATGCTCAGTTTATTACCTGGGAGCACCCGCTGATCCGCAACGGTCTGGATTTAATCCTCTCTGGTGACACGGGTAGCAGCACAATATCTCTGCTGAAAAACAAAGCATTGCCGGTCGGCACTCTGTTGGTTGAGCTGGTCTATGTGGTGGAAGCGCAGGCACCGAAGCAACTGCAGTTGAACCGTTTTCTGCCCCCTACGCCGGTGCGCATGCTGCTGGATAAAAACGGCAATAACCTCGCCGCCCAGGTTGAATTCGAAACCTTCAACCGTCAGCTCAGCGCGGTTAACCGTCACACCGGTAGCAAACTGGTCAACGCCGTGCAGCAGGATGTTCACGCCATTCTGCAACTGGGCGAAGCGCAGGTTGAGAAGTCGGCCCGAGCGCTTATCGATGCAGCCCGTAAAGAAGCAGATGAGAAGCTGACTGCGGAACTGTCGCGCCTCGAAGCGTTACGAGCCGTAAACCCGAACATCCGTGATGACGAGCTTGCAGCCATAGAAAGCAACCGTCAGCAGGTGATGGAAAGCCTCGATCAGGCCGGCTGGCGACTGGATGCGCTACGCCTGATCGTCGTGACGCATCAGTAACGGAGCTGAAAATGGGGATGGAGAACTACAATCCGCCGCAGGAGCCCTGGTTGGTTATCCTGTACCAGGATGAGCACATTATGGTGGTCAACAAGCCGAGCGGCTTGTTGTCCGTGCCGGGTCGTCTGGATGAGCACAAAGACAGCGTGATGACACGTATTCAGCGCGACTATCCACAAGCCGAATCCGTACATCGTCTGGATATGGCTACCAGCGGCGTGATTGTAGTGGCGCTGACCAAAGCAGCAGAGCGCGAACTCAAACGCCAGTTTCGCGAGCGTGAGCCGAAGAAACAGTACGTGGCGCGGGTGTGGGGACATCCTGCACCTGCCGAAGGCCTGGTTGATTTACCGCTGATTTGTGACTGGCCCAACCGGCCAAAGCAAAAGGTGTGCTATGAAACCGGAAAATCCGCGCAAACAGAATACGAAGTCGTGGAGTTTGCCGCGGATAATACCGCCCGGGTGGTGCTAAAACCTATTACTGGACGTTCCCATCAGCTACGCGTGCATATGCTGGCGTTAGGACACCCGATTCTGGGTGACCGTTTCTATGCGCCACCGGAGGCGCTGGCAATGGCACCGAGGCTGCTGCTGCACGCAGAGATGTTAACCATCACCCATCCCGAATACGGCAACAGTATGACGTTTAAAGTCCCGGCGGATTTTTAAATTCAGTTCCCATTTATGCCGGGGGCGCTTCGCTTGCCCGGCCTACAGTTATCAACGTAGGCCGGATAAGGCGCGGTATAACGATTATTTAAAGCCTTTCTGTTCTTTAATTAGCTCATACGCTTTTTGAATTTCTTGTGCTTTTTGCTTCGCCATTTCCATCATTTCTGGTGGCAGGCCTTTCGCAACCAGTTTGTCCGGATGGTGCTCGCTCATCAGCTTACGATAGGCGCGCTTAATGGTGGTTGCATCATCTGTTGCTTTTACCCCCAACACGTTACAGGCATCTTCCAGCGTGGGTCCACGTTGCGCCTGCTGCCAGCCACCGCCCGCAGATTGCTGTTGATATCCGCCACCAAACTGCGCTCCACCCTGCATCATGCGGAGGAACTGATCAAACTGGGTACGCGAAATCCCCAGTTCTTCAGCGATGACGTACAGCACTTCACGCTCGTTAGGATGAAGAGAACCATCGGCAAATGCGGCCTGAATTTGAATTTCCAGAAACATGCGGATCAGATCGAATCGACCAAAGCAGACACTACGAAACTGACGCATCTTTTCACGTAATGGGTAATTGTCTGATTTTCCCACGCGGAAAGCATGCTGCGCCGCAGTACGCGAATCACCGTGCAAATTCATGCGATCCATCAACTGGCTGGCGATATGAATATCCGCCTCAGTAACACGTCCCTTGGATTTAGTCAGATGCCCCATCACCTCAAAAGTGGTGGCAAAAAACAGCGCCTGACGCTCTCGTTGGTTGGCGAACCATGCCATTTTGCGCATGCGGGCTTTGTCGAACATATGGCCAACTAACAGGCCTAACACCACACCCCAGAAGCCGCCGCCCATCATTAAGGCCACGGCCACACCAATAATCTTTCCCCAATACTGCATACATTCCCCAAATCTTTATGCTCTTGGCCAGGCTATGTCCCACAATATAAGGTGCTTTTACCGTTTTACGGCTGCGGTCAATTGTGGGACATAGCCTATAATTTGCATTATCATACCTGTCATTCAATGCCGTGCCTAACACCACAAACGCTATACCCGTTGGATTTCGAGTTACGACAAGGCAGCAACGCAGTGACAAATTCGTCTGGAACGAATTTGAACAACCGCAGACTGCCGCCGAAGAGGGATAAAGAAATCCCTCATCGCATCCCCTGACGCTTTACAGTGCAGGTAACTGGGGAAAACGAAGAAGACAACGAATATGCAGCTTGAAAGGTGACGGGCATAAAATGGGCAGGATTAATACTAGCGAAGTGAAGATGAGATAAGTTAGGCTGTGACCGTTTGTCACGCGCGACGCTACTGATGATGGAACAATAAATACAACGTATGAAAAAACGTATTCCCACTCTTCTGGCCACCATGATTGCCAGCGCCCTCTATAGTCAACAGGGCCTGGCAGCCGATCTCGCCTCACAGTGCATGTTGGGCGTGCCAAGCTACAACCGTCCTCTGGTGCAGGGCGAGACCAATGAGTTACCTGTCACCATCAATGCCGATCACGCGAAAGGGAACTACCCTGATGACGCCGTGTTTACCGGCAACGTGGATATTGCGCAGGGTAACAGCCGCCTACAAGCCGATGAAGTGCAGCTTCATCAAAAGCAGGCCGAAGGTCAAACCGCTCCCGTTCGTACCGTCGATGCGCTGGGCAACGTCCATTATGATGACAACCAGGTCATTCTGAAGGGACCAAAGGGATGGGCAAACCTGAATACGAAAGACACCAACGTCTGGGAAGGTGACTACCAGATGGTGGGACGCCAGGGGCGCGGGAAAGCGGACCTGATGAAACAGCGTGGTGAAAATCGCTACACTATTCTGGAAAACGGCAGTTTTACCTCCTGTCCTCCGGGTTCCAATACCTGGAGCGTCGTCGGTAGTGAAGTGATCCATGACCGTGAAGAACAGGTCGCTGAAATCTGGAACGCCCGTTTTAAACTGGGCCCGGTTCCGGTGTTTTACAGCCCCTATTTACAACTCCCTGTCGGCGATAAGCGCCGTTCCGGTTTCTTGATCCCGAACGCAAAATACTCCACCAAGAACTATTTTGAGTTCTACCTGCCGTATTACTGGAATATCGCGCCCAACATGGACGCCACCATTACGCCGCATTATATGCATCGCCGTGGCGGCGTGATGTGGGAGAACGAATTCCGTTACCTGACCCAGGCAGGTATGGGGCTGATGGAGTTCGATTATCTGAATTCCGACCGGGTCTACGACGACGAACATCCAAATGATGATAATTCACGCCGCTGGCTGTTTTACTGGCAACACGCTGGTGTGATGGACCAGGTGTGGCGTTTCAACGTCGACTACACCAAAGTCAGCGACTCCAGCTACTTTAATGATTTTGACAATAAGTACGGTTCCAGCACCGACGGTTATGCGACACAGAAATTCAGTGTCGGCTATGCGGTGCAAAACTTTGATGCGACGGTCTCCACCAAACAGTTCCAGGTTTTTGACGATCAGAACAACAGCAGTTATTCCGCTCAGCCACAGTTAGACGTCAACTTCTATCAGAATGACGTCGGTCCATTTGATACCCGTATTTATGGACAAGCGGTGCATTTCGTCAATACCAATGACGACATGCCGGAAGCGACGCGTGTTCACCTTGAGCCGACCATCAATCTGCCGCTATCCAATCAGTGGGGAAGTATCAACACTGAAGCGAAGCTGATGGCGACGCATTACCAGCAGACCAATCTGGACTGGTATAACAACAATCCGAGTAACGTAAATAAGCTCGACGATTCCGCTAACCGCGTCATGCCGCAGTTCAAAGTTGACGGTAAGCTGGTCTTCGAACGTGATATGGAAATGCTGGCGCCAGGCTATACCCAGACACTGGAGCCGCGTGCGCAGTATTTATATGTGCCGTATCGCAACCAAAGTCATATCTATAACTATGACTCTTCCCTGCTGCAATCTGACTACAGCGGCCTGTTCCGTGACCGCACCTATGGCGGTCTGGACCGTATTGCCTCCGCAAACCAGGTAACGACCGGCGTCACATCTCGCGTTTATGATGACGCGGCCGTTGAACGTTTTAATATTTCTGTGGGTCAAATCTACTATTTCACCGAGTCTCGCACTGGCGATGACAACATTAAATGGGAGAATGACGACAAAACCGGTTCACTGGTATGGGCTGGCGATACCTACTGGCGCATCTCCGATCGTTGGGGTTTACGCAGTGGGATTCAGTACGACACGCGTCTGGACAGTATCGCCACCAGCAGCAGCAGCATCGAGTACCGTCGCGACGAAAACCGTATGCTGCAGTTGAACTACCGCTATGCCAGCCCGGAATATATCCAGGCGACCCTGCCCTCGTATTACTCTACGGCAGATCAGTATAAAAACGGGATTTCTCAGGTGGGTGCAGTGGCGAGCGTGCCGATCGCTGAGCGTTGGTCAATCGTCGGGGCTTACTACTTCGATACCAATGTGAACAAAGTGGCGGATTCCATGCTGGGCTTGCAGTACAACTCCTGCTGTTATGCCATTCGCGTCGGCTACGAACGTAAGCTGAATGGTTGGGATGACACCCAGAAACACGCGGTATATGACAACTCGATCGGCTTTAATATCGAACTGCGCGGCCTGAGCTCTAACTATGGCCTTGGCACCAACCAGATGCTGCGTTCGAACATTTTGCCGTATCAAAGCTCTTTATGATCTGATTGATTTACAACGTAATCCGCATTGCGGTTAATTGAAATGGAAAAAGTATGAAGAACTGGAAAACGCTGCTTCTCGGTATCGCCATGGTCGCGAATACCAGTTTCGCTGCCCCACAGGTGGTCGATAAAGTCGCAGCCGTCGTCAATAACGGCGTCGTTCTGGAAAGCGACGTCGATGGCTTAATGCAGTCAGTAAAACTTAATGCGGGTCAGGCAGGTCAGCAATTACCGGACGATGCCACGCTGCGTCATCAGATCCTGGAACGTTTGATCATGGATCAAATCGTTCTACAGATGGGTCAGAAGATGGGTGTAAAAATCTCTGATGAGCAGTTAGATCAGGCTATTGCCAACATTGCCAAGCAGAACAATATGACGCTGGATCAAATGCGCAGCCGTCTGGCTCAGGATGGTCTGAGTTATTCGACCTATCGCAACCAGATCCGTAAAGAGATGACCATCTCTGAAGTGCGTAATAATGAAGTTCGCCGTCGCGTCACGATCCTGCCACAGGAAGTTGATGCCCTGGCGCAGCAAGTTGGCAACCAAAATGATGCCAGCACTGAGCTGAACCTGAGCCACATTTTGATTCCATTACCGGAAAACCCAACGTCAGACCAGGTTAACCAGGCGGAAAGCCAGGCGCGTTCTGTGGTTGACGAAGCGCGTAGCGGTAGCGATTTTGGCAAGCTGGCCATCACCTATTCTGCTGACCAGCAGGCGCTGAAAGGCGGCCAGATGGGCTGGGGACGAATTCAGGAACTGCCCGGTATCTTTGCTCAGGCATTAAGCACCGCGAAAAAAGGCGATATTATTGGCCCGATTCGTTCAGGTGTCGGCTTCCATATTCTGAAAGTCAACGATATGCGTGGTCAGAGCCAGAGCGTCTCCGTGACTGAAGTTCATGCCCGCCATATTCTGCTGAAACCGTCGCCGATCATGACCGATCAACAGGCTCGCCTGAAACTGGAACAAATCGCGGCTGATATTAAGAGCGGTAAAACGACCTTTGCAGCAGCAGCAAAAGAGTTCTCTCAGGATCCGGGCTCAGCAAACCAGGGCGGTGACCTGGGTTGGGCTGCAGCCGATATTTTCGATCCTGCTTTCCGCGATGCACTGACCCGCCTGAACAAAGGTCAGATGAGCGCGCCGGTGCACTCTTCCTTCGGCTGGCATCTGATCGAGCTGCTGGATACGCGAAATGTTGATAAAACTGACGCGGCACAGAAAGACAGGGCTTATCGCATGCTGATGAACCGTAAATTCTCGGAAGAAGCAGCGACCTGGATGCAGGAACAACGCGCCAGTGCGTACGTTAAAATTCTGAGCAACTAATGACTCGAACTCAACGTGTTGTGATCACTCCCGGCGAACCTGCCGGGATTGGTCCGGACCTTGTGGTCCAGCTTGCACAGCGCGAGTGGCCGGTAGAACTCGTTGTTTGTGCTGATGCCACGCTACTCCGTGACCGGGCAGCCATGCTCGGTTTACCGCTCTCGCTCCTACCCTACTCTCCAGATACCCCAGCCAAACCACAATCAGCCGGTACGCTGACGCTATTGCCGGTTGCGCTTCGCCGCACGCCTGTCGTCGCGGGTCAACTGATGGTAGAGAATGGGCAATACGTCGTCGACACGCTGGCTCGTGCCTGCGATGGTTGTCTACAGGGCGAATTTGCAGCGCTGATAACCGGCCCCGTCCACAAAGGCGTGATCAATGACGCGGGCGTGCCGTTTACCGGGCATACTGAGTTTTTTGAAGACCGCTCACAGGCGAAGAAAGTCGTGATGATGCTGGCAACGGAAGAGCTGCGTGTTGCTCTGGCGACCACACATCTGCCGCTTAAAGCCGTTGCTGACGCCATCACCCCGGCATTATTGCGGGAAGTGATCGGCATTCTGCATCATGATTTACGTACCAAATTTGGCCTGAACGATCCGCATATTCTGGTTTGCGGCTTGAACCCACATGCGGGAGAAGGCGGTCATATGGGGACGGAAGAAATAGACACCATCATCCCGGTACTGGATGAACTGCGTGCGCAGGGGATGAAATTAAACGGTCCACTGCCTGCAGATACCCTGTTTCAGCCCAAATATCTCAACAGCGCGGATGCCGTGCTGGCAATGTACCACGATCAGGGCCTCCCCGTGCTAAAATACCAGGGATTTGGTCGCGGAGTGAATATCACGCTGGGCCTGCCCTTTATTCGCACATCCGTTGATCACGGCACCGCACTCGAACTGGCGGGTCGTGGGCAAGCAGATGTCGGCAGTTTTATTACGGCGCTTAATCTCGCCATCAAAATGATTGTTAATACCAATGAATAATCGAGTCCATCAGGGCCATTTAGCCCGTAAACGTTTCGGGCAAAACTTCCTCAACGATCAGTTTGTGATCGAAAGTATTGTCTCTGCTATCAACCCGCAAAAGGGTCAGGCAATGGTCGAAATCGGCCCGGGCCTTGCTGCATTGACCGAGCCAGTTGGCGAACGTCTGGACAAGCTCACGGTCATCGAACTGGACCGCGATCTGGCTGCACGTCTGCAAACACACCCGTTTTTAGGGCCAAAGCTGACTATTTATCAGCAAGATGCCATGACCATGAACTTCGGTGAGCTATCACAAACGATGGGTCAGCCGCTGCGCGTATTTGGCAACCTGCCGTACAACATCTCCACACCGCTGATGTTCCATCTTTTTACCTATACTGATGCCATTGCCGACATGCATTTCATGTTGCAAAAAGAGGTGGTCAATCGTCTGGTTGCAGGGCCAAACAGTAAAGCGTATGGTCGATTAAGCGTCATGGCGCAATATTACTGCAATGTGATCCCGGTGCTCGAGGTTCCACCGTCGGCTTTCACACCAGCACCGAAAGTAGATTCCGCCGTTGTACGCCTGGTCCCTCACGCGACGATGCCGTACCCGGTTAAAGATGTTCGCGTCCTGAGCCGAATTACCACCGAAGCGTTTAATCAGCGCCGTAAAACGGTACGTAATAGCCTCGGTAATCTGTTCAGCGTTGAAGTACTGACAGAGTTGGGCATCGACCCGGCAATGCGAGCGGAAAATATCTCTGTCGCGCAATACTGCCGGATGGCTAACTATCTGTCAGAAAACGCGCCTTCGAAGGAGAGTTAAGCATGATCAATTCGCCCCGAGTGTGTATTCAGGTACAAAGCGTCTACATTGAGGCGCAATCCTCACCTGATGATGAACGTTACGTTTTTGCTTATACCGTGACTATCCGCAATTTGGGGCGAGCGCCAGTGCAGCTGTTGGGGCGTTATTGGTTGATAACCAATGGTCATGGGCGCGAAACCGAAGTTCAGGGTGAAGGTGTAGTTGGCGTTCAGCCTCACATCGAACCTGGCGAAGAGTACCAGTACACCAGCGGTGCCGTTATTGAAACACCGCTGGGCACCATGCAGGGTCATTACGAAATGATCGATGAGCAGGGCATCGCCTTTACTATCGATATTCCCGTATTCCGACTTGCCGTTCCAACACTCATTCATTAAAACAATATCTATGGCAACATACCTGATTGGCGACGTTCATGGTTGCTACGATGAACTGACAGCATTGCTGCATCAAGTAGACTTTACCCCTGGAAAAGACACCTTATGGCTCACCGGCGATTTGGTCGCACGTGGGCCAGGATCGCTGGACGTCCTGCGCTATGTGAAATCGCTGGGTGACAGCGTGCGTCTGGTATTGGGTAATCACGATTTACACCTGCTGGCCGTGTTTGCCGGAATCAGTCGTAATAAACCAAAAGACAGAGTCACATCGCTGCTCGAAGCACCGGATGCTGACGAATTAATTAACTGGCTTCGCCGTCAGCCGCTGCTGCAGGTAGACGAAGAGAAAAAACTGGTCATGGCGCATGCTGGCATTACCCCTCAATGGGATTTGCAGACCGCGAAAGACTGTGCACGGGACGTGGAAGCCGTGCTGTCGAGTGACTCTTATCCGTTTTTCCTTGATGCTATGTACGGCGACATGCCGAACAACTGGACGCCGGAGCTGACGGGGCTGGCCCGCCTGCGTTTTATTACTAACGCGTTTACCCGCATGCGTTACTGCTTCCCCAATGGCCAGTTAGATATGTACAGTAAAGAGTCGCCAGAAGATGCACCTGCCCCGCTAAAGCCGTGGTTTGCTATCCCCGGCCCCGTCAGTGAAGCCTATAGCATTGCATTCGGACACTGGGCATCGCTGGAGGGAAAAGGCACGCCGGAAGGGATTTACGCGCTGGATACGGGTTGCTGTTGGGGGGGAGATCTCACCTGTCTGCGCTGGGAAGACAAACAGTACTTTGTACAGCCATCAAATCGCCATTTGAATCTGGACCCCGGCGAGGCGGTCAACGCCTGATAAGTCGTCTGCCGGATGCGGTGCTCGCACCTTATCCGGCCTACGCATATGTCACCCTGTAGGCCGGATAAGCGCAGCGCCATCCGGCAGTGACATGATTAACGACGCTCCAGAATCTCGAAGCAGTAGCTGTGGGAGTTTTGCGCGTCGGCATCGTGGAATTCGCTGAACACCGATTCCCAGTCATCCGGTTCGTAGTCCGGGAAATGCGTATCCCCTTCCACTTCCGCATCAATATGTGTCAGATACAGTTTCTGCGCTTTCGGCAGGAACTGCTCATACACGCGCCCACCACCAATCACCATAATTTCAGGTTCATCGCCACAGGCTGCAATCGCCTCATCGACAGACTTCACCCACTGCACGCGATCGTCGGTGCCGGGTTTGCTGCTGATGACGATATTTTTACGCCCAGGCAGCGGTCGCCCGATGGATTCCCAGGTATGGCGTCCCATGACAACCGGTTTGTTTAAGGTATTACGTTTAAACCAGGCGAGATCGGCAGGTAGGTTCCACGGCATGGCGTTCTCCATACCGATGACGCGATCTACCGCTAACGCCGCAATCAGACTGATCATTGATTATTTCCCGGATACAAAAAAATTGTCGCCACTATACGGAAAGCGCAATCTTTCGTCGACTAGCCAAAGGAAGATGTGCAGGAAAATTTTCTGTTCTGCTGGCGAGTCCGTGAATTCTGAGTGGACTCCCAGCATTACAGTCGTTCAAAAACAGTCAACTAGCAGTAAAGTTTGCAGAACATCACATTTTTCCCCTACGCTGACGGTTTCACTTCCGGCTCATCGGCGATGTCGCCCGTATGTTTACCTTCATCCGTGCCTTGCCAGCCATGGCGTTGAATTAACGATAAATGTTGACGATCTTCGGCAATAATTTCACTCAGCATTGCACTGGTACGCTTATATACAGCCGCACGGGAAATCGCGTCATCTTCGCCTTTCACCATCTCCTCAACCATCAATATATTGAAGCGCCGGAAGACGTCAGCACGCTCACGTGCTTCATAGCGCCCAAGCCCGAGACTTTCCAACGCCAGTCGTCCGGTTTTTAATGCGCCTTCGAAGGTTTCACGTTCCGGCATTTCCACCCCGGCCTGGCGCAGGCGAATGTAGTGATCCACATCGCGCGCTCGGGCAATAATTTGCAGATGCGGGAAGTGATCTTTCACCATCTCGGTCAGTTGCAGGCTGGTTTGGGGGTCGTCGATGGCATTAATGATCACTTCCGCTTTGGCTGCTCCCGCAGACTCCAGCAGATCCATTCGCGTCGCATCACCATAGAAAACCTTCATACCAAATTTGCGCAACGTCTCAACATGATCCGGATCGTGATCAAGGACCACCATCTTGACACCACTCGACAGCAGCAGACGACCGGTTATCTGCCCGAAGCGTCCAAATCCAGCGATGATGACTCGCGGTTGCTCTTCATCAATTTCATCTGCTTCACGTTCTTCACCGGTAGCCGATTTTTCCAGACGCGTCAGGACAACCAGTAAAATCGGTGTAGCCGCCATCGATAATGCCACCGCCAGCGTCAGTGCTTTCGCCCATTCGGGATCGAGCACATTTGCCATTTGTGCCGCGCCAAATACCACGAAAGCAAATTCACTGCCCTGCCCTAATAATACGGCAAACCAGCGACGCTGCTTACCCGGCACCTGTAATGGCCGGGCAATAAGCCACAGCATCACGGTTTTAATTACCAGGAAACCGACCAACAGAACGATAATACGCAATGGGTTATCAATCAGCGTACCAAAATCGATAGACATACCCACGCCGATGAAAAACAGCCCCAACAGCAGGCCTTTAAACGGCTCAATGTCGCTTTCCAACGCATGACGATACTCAGAGCTCGCCAACAGAACGCCCGCCAGAAACGCGCCCATCGCCATTGATAACCCGACTTCTTCCAGCAGCAAGCCAAAGCCGAAAACAAGAAACAGCGCGACGGCGCTGAACACTTCTCGCAGGCCCGAGCGGGCGACAAAACGCAATGCCGGACGCGTGACATAACGCCCTAACAGCACCACCAGCGTCAGCGCCCCCGCCACTTTAAGCGCCGACAGCGCAAATGCCCCCAGTGTTGTCGATGCACCGCTCGCTGCCAGCAATGGGATCATCGCCACCAGCGGAATGGCCGCGATATCCTGGAACAACAGCACGGCAAACGCGCTACGCCCCATTTGCGAAACCATCAGGTTACGTTCATTCATTGCCTGCATCGCAATCGCGGTGGATGAAAGCGCCAGTGTCATACCGATCAGCTCCGCCACCTGCCAGCGCAGTCCGAGGAACATACAGAACAGGCCAATCAGCCCTCCACAGACCACCATCTGCAATGCACCGCCGCCAAACACCGAGGCCCGCAGCTTCCACAGACGCTGTGGATCCAGCTCCAGACCAATAACAAACAGCATCAGCACTACGCCGATTTCCGCAAAATGCAGGATAGATTCGGCGTCCGTCACCAGCCTCAAGCCCCACGGGCCGATAATGCACCCGGCGATGAGATAGCCCAACACCGACCCTAAACCCAGGCGCACGGCGATGGGTACAATTAGCGCTGCCGAACCGAGATAAATCAGCGCCTGTATCAGCGTATGACTATCCATGGTGTTCCTCCTGCCATTCCATCAGACGTTGTTTATAGTGGCGCGCCTGCGCCTGTAGCGTTTCATCATCACAGATGAACGTACAGTGCATGGCAAACGGTGGCAGCCATTTGAGTCCGCAATATAACGCCGTGGCCTGTAAAGGCTGGGAAAGCACGTCAAACCCGGGGTGGGAACCGATATCAAAGTGGTTTTCACCGCCGCCAGTGGTTACTGCCCACATCAGGTGTTTGCCATGCAGCGCGGTGCCGCCGTGACCATACGCCCAGCCGTGGGAGAGGACCTTATCCATCCACAGTTTAAGTAACGGAGGTGTGCTGTACCATTGCATGGGATGTTGCCAGATAATCAGGCTCGCACGTGACAGCGCGTCCTGTTCTGCGGCGATATCGATATTGAAATCGGGATAGAGTTCGTAGAGCGAACGAACCTCCACTCCCTCCAGTGTCCTTACCTGCTCAAGCATCCGCTTATTCGCATGCGAATGCTGCGGATAGGGATGTGCATAAATGATGAGAATCATGATTAGCCTGCGATCACTGCATTATTGTAATAACAGTGAGTTTAGTCAGTTAATCCGCAGGCTAAAAGTCAATATTATTGAGTAGATGAATGTAGAAAACTGAACTAGTTGTCCAGCTCGCTCATATTCTTAACCTGATCGCGGTTAATTTGTTCCGTCTTACCTGTTTCCGCATTTTTATACGAGACCAGGCCCGTATCTTCATCCACTTGCGGTTTGCCATCGGTGACGATCGTTTTACCGTCGGTCGTTTTGACCGCCTGATTAGAGGAACAACCGGCAACGGTAAACAGTGCTGCGGCGGTAAAAATGGAGGTGATCAGAATATGTTTTTGCATGGTGTTCTCCCTGCTTTTCAGTCATTTTCAGTGATATACCCGTTAACTGTAGGCTAACTAACTGAGTCACAGGGAAAATACAGAACACTCTTAGCCACTCGCTCTGGACATCGGTTTTCTACGAATCGTCATTTGACTGGTTTGCGTCAGCGTCAATCCTCGCGTTTCTGGCGCGAAGGCAATAGAAACCAGCAGGCCAATCAACGATATCCCTGCCCCCATTAACATCACGGAGTTGATCCCATATTTAGTGATGAAGATCGGCAGTGCCCATGTTGAAACAATGGTTCCGATGCGGCTCAACGACATGATCACACCAACGGCAGACGCACGAATATCGGTAGGGAACAGTTCATTAGGATACAACCATTGCAGGTTCCCTGGCCCCCCAGAGAAAAACGCATACACAGCGAAAGCCACCACCACCAACCAGGCCCCCATATCCGGGATCAACCCCAGAGCGGCCAACGCCAGCGTCATCATGATAAAGCTGCCAATCAACAACGGCCGACGACCTACGCTATTGAGCCAGAACATCGGTGGAATACAGCCCAGCATGAAACACAGGCTGATCACCACATTCCCCAACGCGGCGCTTTTTCCAACACCAAGGCCCAGCAAGCCAACAATCTGCGGACCAAAAGTGTAAATAGCAAACATCGGGATCACCTGGCAGGTCCAGATAGCCGCGACAAACAAAACAAATGGAAAGTGACGACGATTAAACAACTGAAGAAAACGGGTTTCCTGTGGCGCTTCTTCATCGAACACCACCGGTTCACCGAACAGTTTGATCATCATCGCTTCACACTCTTTCACCCGGCCTTTTCGCAATAGCCAGCGCGGCGATTCAGGAAGATCAAAACGGCCAATCAGGATCAAAATGCAGGGGATCACGGCGCTGCCGAGCATCCAGCGCCATCCGCCCTCAACATCATACAGCCAGTAGCCGACCAGATCGGCGCAGGTGGCACCGACATACCACATCGCGGCAATAAAACCGATGGAGAACGCGCGTTGACGGGTATTGGAAAACTCGGTGATCATCGAGGTCGCAATCGGGTAATCGGCGCCAATAACCACCCCAATTAATACACGCATCACTAACAACTCAACGGGCGAGGTCACAAACATCGTCGCCGCCGATATCACGCCAATGGCGATAATATCGATGATGAACATTTTGCGCCGCCCGACCTTATCGGAAATGTAACCAAACAGCGACGTACCGACAAATAGCCCGGCCAACGTTCCGGCACCCAGCAGGCCAATCCACTCGGCATCCAATTTTAACGCTGGCGTGAGCTGCTCCAGCGCAACACCAATCATCACCAGCACATATCCATCCAGGAATGGTCCACCGCTGCCCCACAGCATTATCCGGCGGTGAATAGAGGTAAATTTGATGTCATCAAAGTTCCTGGGCTGCTGCATAGCGACTTCCTGTTTCAACACGGGCAAAGCGTCATCTGTAGGCCGGATAAGGCGTTTACGCCGCCATCCGGCATTGGCGCCACATGATTACCGGATGGCGATGCTACCGCATCTTATCCGGCCTACGGGGCACAACCTCGTACTTATTAGCCGTAGCGGAACTCCACGCCAAACGTCCCGCGCGGGTATTCCCATTTCTCCAGCGCTGTATCAAGTCCGAGAATTCGGCACGTCCCGCACTCAAGGCACCCGGCATAATCAAAACGCACGCTGCCATCATCCTGCTTTTTATACAGCCCCGCCGGACAGGCCTTAATCAGCACCTCCAGTACCTGTTTATCCGGCTGCGTTTTCAGAATGATATGTGGGCTCTCTTCATCCACATTGAATTTATTGACGCCCAGTTTGACGTCCACATTGACGGGAGATGTCATAATACGGTCACTCCTTTCAGGCCATCTTTCATCAGGTTGATGAAACCCACTTTCTTCGCATGGCGCAGGATTTTTTTACGCATGGGCACCGGAGCGGAACCATCCACGGTGAACAGGTCGCGCGCGATACTGACCGCCATTTCGGGATAGGCGGTAAACATGCGTGGATTATCAAGAAATGCAGGCAGCTTTTGATACATGCGCATGTCGCGCATCGGGCCATCATCCAGGTGCTGATGGTATTCACCGAGCGACTGTTTGCTAAAGTCGTCACGCGTCATGGCAGAAAGCACTGTCTTCGCCGCGGCCTCACCTGCCGATATCGCTAAATCCATACCGCGGATGGTGAAGCCGAGATTCATACACATCCCGGCAGCATCACCGGCAATCAGAACGCCATCGCCTACCAGCTCAGGCTGCATATTCATTCCGGCTTCAGGTACGACGTGCGCGGCGTATTCCACCAGCTTGCCACCGGCAATCAGCGGCGCTACAGCCGGATGCTGTTTGAAATCTTCCAGCATTTGCGGGACCGATTTTTTCGCGTCTTTCAGATGATGAAGACCACAGACCAGACCCAGAGAGAGCGTTGTTTCATTTGTATACAGGAAGCCGCCTCCCATCAGGCCATCGGTTGGCGACCCGGCAAACAGACAGGCGGCGCCTTCGTTACCCTGCAACTGAAAGCGATCCTCAATCACCGACTTTGGCAACTCGATCAGCTCTTTCACGCCAACGGCGACATGCGCAGCCTGAACGCGCTTTGCCATTCCCAACTTTTCTGCCAACAGAGAATTCACCCCATCGGCAAGGATCACCACTTTCGCTTCCAGAATATCGCCATCGGCTTCCACGCCCACGACTTTGCCATCGCGCTGCACGACGTTATCCACACGAATACCGGTAATGAGCTGAGCGCCGGCTTTTTCGGCCTGCTCCATCAGCCAGGCGTCAAACTTACTGCGTAATACGGAGTAAGAAACCTGCGACGATGCAGCATCCTCACCGTTGCAATAGTCGATAGTCATCGCCCCTTTGTCGGTCATAAAGGCGAGTTTTTCGTGGGTAATCACACGTTCAATCGGGGCTTGTTCGGCAAAGCCTGGGATAATGCGCTCCAGACTATGCGCATACATGCGCCCGCCAGTGACATTCTTCGCGCCAGCAGAATTTCCGCGCTCGATAACCAACACTTGTGCGCCTTCGCGGGCGAGCACCAGCGCCGCAACCGAACCGGCCAGGCCTGCACCCACGATGATGGCATCAAAGATATCTTCGGACATAACAAACTCCTCTCTGCAGCAGGGTACTCTCGTACCCTGCCCGATATGGTTTAGCGCGCTAAGGCGGCCGTCAGCGCAGGCAGGATCTTCAGTGCATCACCAACGATGCCGAAATCCGCGTACTGGAAGATCGGTGCATTTTTGTCTTTGTTGATAGCGAAGATCGTCTGCGCGCCGTTGGCGCCAACCATATGTTGGATCTGCCCGGAGATCCCCACGGCCAGATACAGTTCAGGTTTCAACATCAGGTTAGAAATACCAACGTAACGCTCGTGTTCCATCCACTTCTCGTTCTCCGCTACCGGGCGGGAACAGGCCAGCTCAGCGCCAATCGTCTGACACAGCGCTTCAGCCAGAGAGATATTTTCTTTGCTGCCGATACCACGTCCCACGCTGACCACCAGACGAGCCTTGTCAAGATCGACACTGTTGCTCTGACGCGCCTGAGTTGCCGTACGGGTCACGGCAATGGCCGGAGCCTGCCATTGCACGGTGTGCATCTCGCCGTTACGGGAGGTATCTGGCTGTTGGGCGTCAAATGTCCCGCTACTAAGCGTCAGTACGGCAAACGGTGACGCGATGGTTTCCGCTCCCATTGCCAGGCCACCGTAGACCATATGTTTGACCGCTGCTTTCCCGTCCTGCAATGTCACTGCACTGGCATCATTGGAAACTGCCGCTGACAAACGAAAACCCAGTTTTGCCGCCAACAACTTGCCGCGACGCGTATTCGGCAGCAGTACCGCACCCCCTTCGCTGTGCTGACGAATCGTCTCAGCCATTACCCCGGCATAATCCTCCACCATGCGATCTTCTGGTTTACCGCTGAGCAACCAAGCATGATCCGCACCCAGTTGGAATGCCATCGCGCTATCAGCGTCATTCAGTACGAATGTGTTAACTTTTTCACCTAAAGCCTGCGCACCACTCATCAGTTCCGGCAGACGAGAAGGGGTATCGCTGAATACCCAGACACTGGAAAACTTGTTCATAACATCCCCTGATAATTAAATGATTTTGCGAAGATTCTCGACAAATGCGGCAATCTGTTCTTCACCGTCGCCTTCAATCACAACGCGTTGACGCTCGCGTTGTTTCGGTGCGGCAACCTGTTGTACGGAATACGCCTGTGCGCCAGTAAATCCAATGTCCGCTGGCGACCAGACCTGAACTGGCTTTTTCGCTGCACCGAGAATGGCTTTCATCGAAGGGATTTGTGGCGTGTTGATGTCAGTTGAGACCGCAATCACCGCTGGCAGCGGTATGCTCAGGGTCTCAATTTCATCTTCCAGTTCGCGTTCTACCGTAAGGGTGTTATCCGTTAGGGACAGGATCTTGCTTACACCGTTAATCGCCGGGATATTCAGTGCTTCGCCCACCAGCAGACCAACCTGCTGTGCGTACAAATCGGAAGAGCCATCACCACAGATAATCAGATCAAAGCCTGATTTTTGTGCGGCAGCGGCCAGCGCGCTCGCGGTATGTTGTGGCAGTGCCTGTTCAAACTGATCGTCAATCACGACAATCAACTCATCAGGGCCACGGGAGAGCACATCTTTACGTCCTTTGGCGTTGGTCAGTGCTTTCCCCCCCACGCTCATAGCGACAACCTGTGCTTCTCCTTGCTGCTGTTTTAACTGACACGCAGCTTCGATTGCATTCAGATCATATTGGCTGATTTTGCCATCCGCTTTGCTGAAATCCAGTGAACCGTCAGCATTATTAATTGCAATATCCTGTTCATCAGGTACGCATTTGTAGCAAGTAATTATCTTCATTGCATCTCCAGAAATCATGAAGGAAACGTTATTTATATCGGCGGTGTTAAATACAAATATCACGCTCTTTAATTCGGAAATAAAACATTAATCACCAATATTGAAAATGTCACACATTGATATTCATAACTTTCAATAGTGTTATGCATCTCACCAATATTGAAAGAAACGTGTCAAACAGGAAAATTTTCAATATTGTTTGCTGGTTCAACAATATTGAAAGATAAACACTTAAAAAAGTTAAAAAACCAACCGCAAACAATTGAATATTAAGGATTAATATTGATATTTAAGCCAAAATTGCCAGCATAAAAAATCGTGATACACATCACAGAACCACCCGTTACGAATACCCATTATGAGTTACTCACTGAGGCGCCCCAGAGGTTNAATAGTTATCAACAAATCATTAATAATAAATAAACAAAAGATTACAAACGGGAACGCTAAATAAATTTCGTTTTCACACTGGAATTCAATTATGAAAAATGAAAAGAGAAAGTCGGGAATTGAACCTAAGGTTTTCTTTCCGCCATTAATAATTGTCGGGATACTTTGCTGGCTAACAGTAAGAGATCTTGATGCCGCTAATGTGGTTATTAATGCGGTATTTAGTTATGTCACCAATGTCTGGGGTTGGGCATTTGAATGGTATATGGTCATCATGCTCTTCGGCTGGTTCTGGCTGGTTTTTGGTCCGTACGCCAAAAAGAAATTAGGCGACGAAAAACCAGAATTTAGCACCGCCAGCTGGATTTTTATGATGTTCGCCTCCTGTACATCCGCTGCCGTACTGTTCTGGGGCTCGATAGAGATCTACTACTATATCTCTACGCCCCCCTTTGCTCTCGCCCCGAACTCTACAGGTGCGAAAGAGATAGGCCTGGCATACAGCCTGTTCCACTGGGGGCCGCTGCCATGGGCAACCTATAGCTTCCTCTCCGTTGCCTTCGCCTACTTCTTCTTTGTGCGCAAAATGGACGTCATCCGCCCCAGCTCTACACTGGTGCCGCTGGTTGGCGAAAAGCATGCAAAGGGCTTGTTCGGAACGATCGTCGATAACTTCTATCTGGTGGCGCTGATCTTTGCGATGGGTACCAGTCTAGGTCTGGCGACACCGCTGGTAACCGAGTGTATGCAGTACCTGTTCGGCATTCCGCATACGCTGCAATTAGATGCCATCATCATTACCTGCTGGATCATCCTGAACGCTATTTGCGTAGCCTGTGGCCTGCAAAAAGGGGTCAAGATCGCCAGTGATGTGCGTAGCTACCTGAGTTTCCTGATGCTCGGTTGGGTGTTTATCGTCAGCGGTGCCAGCTTCATCATGAACTACTTCACCGACTCCGTCGGGATGCTGCTGATGTATTTGCCGCGCATGTTGTTCTATACCGATGCTATCGGCAAAGGCGGCTTCCCGCAGGGCTGGACCGTCTTCTACTGGGCATGGTGGGTCATTTACGCCATCCAGATGAGTATCTTCCTTGCACGTATTTCTCGTGGTCGTACCGTACGTGAACTGTGTTTCGGGATGGTGCTGGGTCTGACCGCTTCGACCTGGATCCTGTGGACTGTCCTTGGCAGTAACACGCTGCTGCTGATGGATAAAAACATCCTCAATATCCCGCAGTTGATTGAACAACACGGTGTGGCGCGCGCCATTATCGAAACCTGGGCCGCCTTACCATTTAGCACCGCCACGATGTGGGGATTCTTTATCCTCTGCTTCATTGCCACTGTCACTCTGATTAACGCCTGTTCCTATACCCTGGCGATGTCGACCTGTCGCGAAGTTCGCGACGGTGAAGAACCACCGCTGCTGGTCCGTATCGGGTGGTCCGTCCTGGTGGGCATCATCGGTATTGTTCTGCTGGCATTGGGAGGATTGAAGCCGATTCAAACTGCCATCATTGCCGGGGGATGTCCGCTGTTCTTCGTCAACATCATGGTAACGCTGTCCTTTATTAAAGACGCCAAAGTGCACTGGAAAGACAAGTAATTCTCATTAACCCAATTGATCAAGAGGCTGAAAGATGGATTTCAACTTAAATGACGAACAGGAACTGTTTGTCGCCGGTATTCGTGAACTGATGGCCAGTGAGAACTGGGAAGCTTATTTTGCCGAGTGCGATCGCGACAGCGTCTATCCAGAACGTTTTGTAAAAGCACTGGCGGATATGGGGATTGATAGCCTGCTGATCCCGGAAGAACACGGTGGTCTGGAAGCGGGTTTCGTCACCGTTGCCGCCGTCTGGATGGAACTGGGTCGTCTTGGCGCACCGACTTACGTGTTGTACCAATTGCCGGGAGGTTTTAACACTTTCCTGCGTGAAGGCACACAGGAGCAAATTGATAAAATCATGGCGTTCCAGGGAACCGGTAAGCAGATGTGGAACTCCGCGATCACCGAACCGGGAGCGGGATCAGATGTTGGTAGTCTGAAAACCACTTATACACGTAAAAATGGTAAGGTTTATCTTAATGGCAGTAAGTGTTTTATCACCAGTAGCGCCTATACACCGTATATCGTGGTGATGGCGAGAGATGGTGCATCGCCGGATAAACCTGTTTATACCGAGTGGTTTGTTGACATGAGCAAAGCAGGTATCAAGGTCAACAAGCTGGAGAAACTTGGTCTGCGCATGGATAGCTGCTGTGAAATCACCTTTGATGACGTCGAACTGGATGAGAAAGACATGTTCGGTCGGGAAGGTAATGGTTTCAACCGCGTAAAAGAAGAGTTTGACCACGAACGTTTCCTCGTCGCTCTGACCAACTACGGTACGGCAATGTGCGCCTTTGAAGACGCAGCGCGCTACGCTAATCAGCGTGTACAGTTTGGCGAAACTATCGGCCGTTTCCAGCTGATTCAGGAGAAGTTTGCGCATATGGCGATCAAACTGAACTCCATGAAAAACATGTTACTGGAAGCCGCATGGAAAGCGGATAACGGCACCATTACCTCGGGTGACGCGGCAATGTGCAAATACTTCTGCGCCAATGCAGCGTTCGAAGTGGTAGACAGCGCTATGCAGGTACTGGGTGGCGTGGGTATCGCGGGCAACCATCGCATTACCCGTTTCTGGCGTGACCTGCGTGTTGACCGTGTTTCTGGTGGTTCTGACGAAATGCAGATCCTGACGTTGGGTCGTGCGGTACTCAAGCAATACCGCTAAGTGGGATGCCGGATGGCGCTGCGCTTATCCGGCCTACAACTAACTGCCAGGAGCAAAAGAATGAATCATTTACCAATGCCAACCTTTGGGCCACTTGCTGGGCTGCGGGTTGTCTTTTCAGGAATTGAAATTGCCGGGCCGTTCGCCGGGCAAATGTTTGCCGAATGGGGTGCGGAAGTTATCTGGATAGAGAACGTGGCATGGGCCGATACCATCCGCGTGCAACCCAACTACCCGCAGCTTTCACGCCGTAACCTGCACGCACTCTCGCTCAATATTTTCAAAGATGAAGGCCGGGAAGCGTTTCTGAAATTAATGGAAACCACCGACATCTTCATCGAAGCCAGTAAGGGTCCAGCCTTTGCCCGTCGCGGCATTACTGATGAGGTATTGTGGGAGCATAACCCGAAACTGGTTATCGCCCACCTTTCCGGCTTCGGTCAGTTTGGCACCGAGGAGTACACCAATCTTCCGGCTTATAACACCATCGCGCAGGCATTCAGCGGCTATCTGATCCAAAACGGCGACGTTGATCAACCTATGCCCGCCTTCCCATACACCGCCGATTACTTTTCTGGCATGACCGCAACCACCGCCGCGCTGGCTGCGCTGCACAAAGTACGCGAAACAGGGAAAGGGGAAAGTATTGACGTTGCCATGTACGAAGTGATGCTGCGTATGGGTCAGTACTTCATGATGGATTACTTCAACGGCGGCGAAATTTGCCCACGCATGACCAAAGGTAAAGACCCCTACTACGCCGGTTGTGGTCTGTACAAATGTGCTGATGGCTACATTGTTATGGAACTGGTTGGTATCACGCAAATCAACGAGTGTTTTAAAGATATTGGTCTGGCTCACATCCTCGGTACCCCTGAAGTCCCGGAAGGCACTCAGCTTATCCATCGCGTTGAATGCCCATACGGCCCATTAGTCGAAGAAAAACTGGATGCCTGGCTGGCGGAACACACGATTGCCGAGGTCCAGGCACGCTTTGCCGAGCTGAACATCGCTTGCGCGAAAGTACTGACTATTCCAGAACTGGAAGGCAACCCGCAGTACGTTGCCCGTGAATCCATTACTCAGTGGCAAACGATGGATGGTCGCACCTGCAAAGGGCCAAACATCATGCCGAAATTCAAAAATAATCCGGGGAAAATCTGGCGTGGCATGCCATCACACGGCATGGATACCGCCGCCATTCTGAAAAATATCGGTTATAGCGAAGCAGACATAAATGAGCTGGTCGGCAAAGGCCTGGCCAGGGTTGAGGAATAAACGCGACGCGCTAACCCACGGGTTTGGTTAGCGCTCACGCCTGTTTTCAGTGGATAAAGCAATATGGATATCGTTGGCGGACAAAACTTACGTCAGATGTGGGACGACCTGGCCGGGGCGTACGGAGATAAAACGGCACTTATTTTCGAATCCTGCGAAGGAAACGTTCAGCAGTTTAGCTATGCCTCGCTCAATGAAGAGATTAACCGCACGGCAAACCTGTTCCATTCCTTAGGGGTTCGCAAGGGCGATAAGGTCGCATTGCATCTGGATAACTGTCCGGAGTTTATTTTTTGCTGGTTTGGACTGGCAAAAATCGGTGCCATTATGGTCCCGATCAATGCCCGTCTGCTGGGTGAAGAAAGCGCCTGGATCCTGCGAAACAGTCAGGTGCGTCTGCTGGTCACCAGCGCCCAGTTTTATCCTATGTACCGCCAGATACGCCTGGAAAACGAGACACCACTGAATCACATCTGTCTGATTGGCGATCGGCTTCCGGCGGATGACGGCGTGAGCCACTTTTCCCTCCTGAAAGACCGACAGTCGGCCACGCTATGCTATACACCTGCGCTATCCACTGACGACACGGCAGAAATTCTGTTTACCTCAGGCACCACCTCGCGGCCTAAAGGGGTGGTGATTACCCACTACAACCTGCGTTTTGCAGGTTACTACTCTGCCTGGCAGATCGCCCTGCGCGATGATGATGTGTACATGACGGTGATGCCCGCCTTCCATATCGACTGCCAGTGCACGGCTGCAATGCCGGCATTTTCATCAGGGAGCACCTTCGTGCTGATTGAGAAGTACAGCGCCCGGGGCTTCTGGGACCAGGTACGTAAATATCAAGCGACGGTGACGGAATGCATCCCGATGATGATCAGAACGCTGATGGTACAGCCCGCCTCACCGACTGACAGGCAACATCATCTGCGTGAAGTGATGTTCTACCTCAACTTATCAGAGCAGGAAAAAGACGACTTTACCGGTCGCTTTGGTGTCAGGCTGCTGACCTCCTACGGTATGACAGAAACTATCGTCGGCATTATTGGCGACCGTCCAGGAGACAAACGGCGCTGGCCTTCAATTGGTCGTGTCGGCTTTAGCTATGAAGCAGAAATCCGCGACGACCAAAACCGCCCCCTGCCCGCCGGTGAAATTGGTGAAATATGCATTAAAGGCGTGCCGGGTAAAACGATTTTTAAAGAGTACTACGCTCAGCCAGAAGCAACGGCTAAAGCGATGGAGCCGGAGGGCTGGCTACATACGGGTGATTCGGGTTACCAGGATGAGGATGGCTTTTTTTATTTTGTCGACAGACGCTGCAATATGATTAAACGCGGCGGAGAAAATGTCTCCTGCGTTGAGCTGGAAAATATCATTTCTGCACATCCGAAAATTCAGGACATTGTTGTTGTCGGTATCAAGGACACTATCCGTGATGAAGCGATTAAAGCATTTATTGTCCTGAATGAAGGTGAAACATTAAGCGAGGCCGAGTTTTTCAGCTTCTGCGAACACAATATGGCGAAATTTAAGGTTCCCTCTTTTATGGAGATCAGAACCGACCTGCCGCGAAATTGTTCAGGGAAAATAATTAAAAAAAATCTGAAATAACCTCTCTGGCAGGAATATCTCCTGCCTGAAAACCTATTTATCTGGAGATGAACCATGAGTGAATCATTACATCTGACCCGCAATGGCCCGATTCTGGAAATTACGCTGGACAGGCCCAAAGCAAATGCCATTGACGCCAAAACCAGCTTTAAAATGGGCGAAGTTTTTCTTAATTTCCGTGACGATCCTGAATTACGCGTCGCCATCATCACTGGTGGCGGTGAGAAGTTTTTTTCCGCAGGTTGGGACTTAAAAGCCGCAGCGGAAGGTGAAGCACCTGATGCCGATTTTGGCCCAGGCGGCTTTGCCGGTTTAACCGAAATATTCGATCTCGATAAACCGGTCATCGCTGCGGTAAACGGCTATGCATTTGGTGGTGGTTTCGAACTGGCGCTGGCGGCCGATTTGATCGTCTGCGCAGAGAACGCCAGCTTCGCCCTGCCGGAAGCAAAACTCGGTATCGTGCCGGACAGTGGCGGCGTACTGCGTCTGCCGAAACTGCTGCCGCCGGCTATCGTCAACGAAATGGTGATGACCGGCAGACGCATGAGCGCCGAAGAAGCGCTGCGTTGGGGGATTGTGAACCGTGTCGTTAGCCAGAGTGAATTGATGAACAGCGCCCGCGAACTGGCGCAACAACTGGTTAATAGCGCCCCGCTGGCTATCGCCGCGCTGAAAGAGATTTACCGTGCGACCAGCGAAATGCCGGTGGAAGAAGGCTACCGTTACATCCGTAGCGGCGTACTGAAACACTATCCGGCTGTCCTGCACTCTGAAGATGCGCTGGAAGGACCACAGGCATTTGCGGAAAAACGCGATCCGGTGTGGAAAGGCCGTTAATCAAGACATGCCGGATAGCGGTATAAACGCCTTATCCGGCCTACGAACACGGCATGTTAGCCCGATAAGCGCCATCCGGCAAAAAAGCGAGGAGCAACCATGAGCTATTACGCCTTTGAAGGACTGATTCCGGTCGTACACCCGGATGCGTATGTCCACCCCAGCGCCGTGCTGATTGGCGATGTCATTGTGGGGGCCGGTGTGTATATAGGCCCGCACGCGTCACTGCGTGGTGATTATGGCCGTCTGATCCTCGAGGCAGGTTCTAATCTGCAGGATGGCTGTATCATGCACGGCTATTGCGACACCGATACCATCGTGCATGAGAATGGACACATCGGTCATGGCGCTATTTTACATGGCTGCGTGGTCGGTCGGGATGCTTTGATTGGCATGAACAGCGTCATTATGGACGGCGCAGTGATTGGCGAAGAGAGCATCGTTGCCGCCATGAGCTTTGTCAAAGCCGGATTTCAAGGGGAGGCAAGACAGATGCTGGTTGGCTCACCGGCTCGCGTACTGCGCGAAGTCACCGATCAGGAACTACACTGGAAACGGCTGAACACCAAAGAGTATCAGGATCTTGCCATTCGCTGTCAGACTGGCTTACACGAAACGCAGCCACTAACGCAGGTCGAAAAAAACCGACCGCGCCTGAAAGGCACGACGGATGTGAAGCCGAAATCAGCACAGTAATTGATGCCGGATGCGCTCACGCTAATCCGGCCTACGCGTCAATCACCGTTTGTACCGCCATCAGGCAAACTGACCATTAGCGACGCATACTCTTGGAGAGCATCATTTGCCATTTCTGCTCACGGTTGAGCTCTGTTGGAGGAACCGCTGACAGGCGCGGCGTTTTCGCCATGCTCACCTTTTTTTCCTGCAAATTGTGATTCAACCTGCTGTAAAGATGAGAATCAATACTCACAACTTTCACCAGTCGCTGGCACTGACAGCCCCGACCGGCAATCTGATTAGGGATCATCTTAACTTCACAAACGATTTCCCCTACTTCGGACAGAATATAGGAGAGCGTATTAATCGCTTTGCAGTGTTCAATATCAAAATGGAGGGAAATTTCCTTTGCAGTGATCCAACGATCCTCAGCCATCATCCAGTCAGCAATTAACAAATAAAGCGGTCTTTCAACATATTTTTCACACATAAGCACACCATTTCACAAATTAAAAATCTGGCTACGGCCTGTCCAAATTAATAAAAACTAAGCCATATTAAAATTGTGGATATAAAGGATAGTATGCGACTTGAATGTTGATTAGTGTGAGCTATATCGTGCTTATTACATTGAAAATGTGGTTATGAAAGTGCATTTGGCCAGGAATGACCTTACTCGAATTTAAAAAAGGGTTTCTTTACAGAAACCCTTTCAAAATTATATTGCTGGTCAGGTTAACGCAATTATCACCGAACCTATTTTTTATGACTTTTTGATCTGCGCGTGCATTTCCTGGACAGAAGTCACCTTCTCGGTCGCATCTGCATTCAGCGCCATCGCCGTGGCAAAACCGCCGTTCAGCGTTGTGTCGTAATGCACCTTATACTGCAGCGCACTGCGGCGAATCAGCTTGGAGTCCTCAATCGCCTGACGACCTTCAGTGGTGTTGATGATGTAGGTGTATTCGCCATTCTTGATACGGTCCTGAATGTGCGGACGGCCTTCATGCACCTTGTTTACCAAACGTGGATTAATACCCGCTTCACCCAGCACAATCGCCGTGCCGTGTGTAGCATCCAGCTCGAAACCAAACTTCAACAGTTTCGCCGCCAGGTCTACTACACGTTCTTTATCGCCTTCACGTACGGAGAGCAGCGCACGGCCCTGTTTTTTCATGGTAGAACTGCTGCCCAACTGTGCCTTAGCGAACGCTTCGGCAAAGGTACGCCCCACGCCCATGACTTCACCGGTAGAGCGCATTTCTGGCCCTAACAGCGGGTCAACGCCCGGGAATTTATTGAACGGCAGCACCACTTCTTTTACCGAGTAGTACGGCGGGATGACTTCTTTGGTGACGCCCTGCTGTGCCAATGTTTTACCCGCCATCACACGTGCCGCCACTTTCGCCAGCGGTACACCAGTGGCTTTAGAGACGAACGGAACGGTACGCGCCGCACGTGGGTTAACTTCAATCAGGTAAACTTCGTTGTTCTTCACGGCAAACTGGACGTTCATCAGGCCACGAACCTGCAGTTCGAAGGCCAGTTTCTGCACCTGTTGACGCATGACGTCCTGAATTTCCTGACTCAGCGTATAAGCAGGCAGAGAACATGCGGAGTCACCGGAGTGCACGCCCGCCTGTTCAATGTGTTCCATAATGCCGCCAATCAGCACCATTTCACCGTCACAAATAGCATCCACGTCAACTTCTACCGCATCGTCGAGGAAGCGGTCCAGCAGCACTGGCGCGTCGTTGGACACGCTAACTGCCGTCTGGAAGTAACGACGCAGGTCGGCTTCGTCGTAGACAATTTCCATCGCGCGGCCGCCGAGAACGTAGGACGGACGCACCACCAACGGATAACCGATTTCTTTTGCTTTCTCAACAGCTTGCTCGATAGCGGTTACGGTGGCGTTGGCCGGTTGCTTCAGCTTCAGACGGTCAACCGCCTGCTGGAAACGTTCACGGTCTTCGGCACGGTCAATCGCATCCGGGCTGGTACCGATAACCGGAACACCTGCAGCTTCCAGCGCACGAGCCAGTTTCAGCGGAGTCTGACCACCGTACTGAACGATAACGCCTTTCGGCTTCTCGATACGCACGATTTCCAGCACATCTTCCAGCGTCACCGGCTCGAAGTACAGACGGTCAGACGTGTCGTAGTCGGTTGAAACGGTTTCCGGGTTACAGTTGACCATGATGGTCTCGTAACCGTCTTCACGCAGCGCCAATGAAGCGTGTACACAGCAGTAGTCGAATTCAATCCCCTGGCCGATACGGTTCGGACCACCACCCAGAACCATAATTTTATCGCGGTCTACGGACGGATTCGCTTCACACTCTTCTTCATACGTGGAGTACATGTAAGCAGTATCGGTAGCAAATTCTGCGGCACAGGTGTCAACGCGCTTGTAAACCGGGTGCAGCTTATACTGTTCACGCAGTTTGCGAATTTCTGCTTCGCGCACGCCAGCCAGTTTAGCCAGACGCGCATCGGCGAAGCCTTTGCGTTTAAGCATACGCAGGAAGTCAGCGTCGAGGCCGTTAATGCCCACGTCTGCCACTTTTTCTTCCAGACGCACCAGTTCTTCAATCTGCACCAGGAACCAGCGGTCAATGTTGGTCAGGTTGAACACACCATCGACGGACAGGCCAGCACGGAACGCATCAGCGATGTACCAGATACGCTCAGCGCCTGCGTCTTTCAGCTCACGGCGGATTTTAGTCAGTGCTTCCGGGTCATCCAGGCTTACTTTCGGGTCAAAACCGGTCGCGCCCACTTCCAGGCCACGCAGCGCTTTCTGCAGGGATTCCTGCTGGGTGCGGCCAATCGCCATCACTTCACCAACAGATTTCATCTGGGTAGTCAGACGGTCGTTTGCGCCCGCAAATTTCTCGAAGTTAAAACGTGGAATCTTCGTCACAACGTAGTCGATGGACGGCTCGAAAGATGCCGGAGTACGACCGCCAGTGATGTCGTTCATCAGCTCATCGAGGGTGTAACCTACCGCCAGTTTCGCCGCTACTTTCGCAATCGGGAAGCCTGTTGCTTTAGACGCCAGCGCTGAAGAGCGGGAAACGCGCGGGTTCATTTCGATGACAATCAGGCGACCATTTTTCGGATTCACCGCAAATTGCACGTTGGAACCACCGGTTTCAACGCCGATTTCACGCAGCACCGCCATCGAGGCGTTACGCATGATTTGATATTCTTTGTCGGTCAGTGTCTGCGCTGGGGCAACGGTGATGGAGTCGCCGGTATGAATACCCATCGCGTCGAAGTTTTCAATGGAGCAGACGATGATGCAGTTGTCGTTTTTATCACGCACCACTTCCATCTCGTACTCTTTCCAGCCAATCAGCGATTCATCAATCAGCAGCTCGTTGGTTGGGGAGAGATCCAGACCGCGTTCGCAGATTTCTTCGAACTCTTCGCGGTTATAGGCGATACCGCCGCCGGTGCCGCCCATGGTGAAGCTGGGACGGATAATGCACGGGAAGCCAACATCAGCGGCAACCGCCAACGCTTCTTCCATGGTGTGGGCGATGCCTGAACGCGCAGTGTCGAGGCCGATTTTCTTCATCGCGATATCGAAGCGACGACGGTCTTCTGCTTTATCAATGGCATCTGCCGTCGCGCCAATCATGGTCACGCCGAACTCAGCCAGTACGCCCTGACGTTCCAGTTCCAGCGCACAGTTCAGCGCCGTCTGGCCGCCCATAGTCGGCAGCACCGCATCCGGGCGCTCTTTTTCGATAATTTTGCGTACCACTTCCCAGTGAATCGGCTCGATATAGGTTGCATCGGCCATTTCCGGGTCGGTCATGATGGTTGCCGGGTTGGAGTTCACCAGAATGACGCGGTAACCCTCTTCACGCAGGGCTTTACACGCCTGCGCGCCGGAATAGTCAAACTCACACGCCTGACCGATTACAATCGGACCCGCGCCCAGAATCAGGATACTTTTTATGTCTGTACGTTTTGGCATGGCTCTTTTACTCCTGATTATTTCGCGGACTGACGGTATTGCTCAATAAGCTCGATAAAGTGGTCAAACAACGGCGCAGCGTCGTGCGGACCTGGGCTCGCCTCCGGGTGTCCCTGGAAGCTGAATGCCGGTTTATCGGTACGATGAATCCCCTGCAGGGTGCCGTCGAACAGTGACTTGTGGGTCACGCGCAGGTTGGCAGGCATGGAGGCCTCATCAACCGCAAAACCGTGGTTCTGCGCGGTGATCATCACGGTATTGTTATCAATATCTTTCACCGGATGGTTGCCGCCGTGGTGGCCAAACTTCATCTTGATGGTTTTTGCACCGCTCGCCAGCGCCAGCAGTTGATGACCGAGGCAGATGCCAAATACCGGAATATCGGTTTCGAGGAATTTCTGAATCGCGGTAATCGCGTAATCGCATGGCGCCGGGTCGCCAGGACCGTTGGACAAGAAGATACCGTCAGGATTCATCTTCAGGACCTCTTCTGCAGAGGTCTGCGCCGGTACTACCGTCAGGCGACAGCCGCGATCCGCTAACATACGCAGAATGTTGCGCTTGGCACCAAAATCATAAGCCACAACGTGGAACGGGAGTTCATCAGCAGATTTTGCTTCCGGTAAGTCACCTGCCAGCGTCCAGCTACCCTGCGTCCAACTATACGGCTCCGCAGTGGTCACTTCTTTCGCCAGATCCATACCGTTCAGGCCCGGAAATGCTTTGGCTTTTTCCAGCGCCAGTGCCGCATCCGGGTTGTCACCCGCAATAATGCAGCCGTTCTGTGCGCCCTTTTCACGCAGCAGGCGCGTCAGCTTACGGGTATCGATATCGGCAATCGCCACGATGTTATGGCGCTTCAGGTAAGAAGAAAGGTCTTCAGTATCGCGGAAGTTGCTGGCAATCAGCGGCAGGTCGCGAATGACCAGGCCTTGCGCATGTACCTGAGAAGATTCTGCATCGGCTTCATTGGTGCCGACATTACCGATATGAGGATAAGTAAGAGTGACGATTTGGCGGGAATAGGAAGGATCAGTGAGGATTTCTTGATAACCGGTCATTGAAGTATTGAAAACGACTTCCCCAACCGCCGAACCTGTTGCCCCTATGGCCCGACCGTGAAACTGGGTTCCGTCTTCCAGAACCAATAGCGCTGACTTAATCAAAACACCCTCCAGAGAATATTCACTCACTTTATTTGCATATTAATTCATTAACACACCATGAATCAATGCAAATTTGCTTACCTATGGATTTCTGGCAAACGGCGGCATTCTAGAGATAGCCCACGTAAAAGTCTACCCAAAAGGACAATTTTTATTATTATTTTGCGCCACTGACGAATTAACCCGCCTCCAGGCATCAAAAAGATCAACTAACTTAGAGTGGAAAACGCTTGCGGAGCAGGAAGAGTATCAAATCTCAGAAACAAGAGATAAAAAGCAGACCAAATGGTCAAAATTTACATTTAACCAACAAAAAAAGACAATGAAACTTATAAAAACAAGGCACTCAATTTAAAAACAACATTAAACAGATAAAATAAAGGGCAATAAAATATTGCCCTATGTAATCAAATAATTACGACTACAATAACCACATCACGAAGGGTAATAAACCTTACAAATTGCGTAAATCAAGCACGTCTCGCATATCAAAAAGACCATTTGATTTAGATTTCAGCCAAACTGCCGATCTCACCGCACCGTTGGCGAATGTCATACGGCTGGAGGCTTTATGCGTAATCTCGATGCGCTCACCAATATCAGCAAACATCGCGGTATGTTCCCCAACGATATCTCCCGCACGCACCGTAGCA
This sequence comes from Citrobacter sp. Awk 2, assembly GCF_028069815.1. NCBI lineage: Bacteria > Pseudomonadati > Pseudomonadota > Gammaproteobacteria > Enterobacterales > Enterobacteriaceae > Citrobacter > Citrobacter sp. Awk 2. The sequence goes on along the minus strand of NZ_JANEWL010000027.1, from coordinate 12,337 downwards.
AAACCGATAGTGCCCGGCACACGTTCACCGGTATAACCTTCACGCGCATAGACGGCACAGTCTTTTAAATCTTTATCCAGTGCCCCGGCTATCGCCTCCCCCATCGCCAGCGCGGTACCAGACGGCGCATCCACTTTATGGCGGTGGTGAGCTTCAATAATTTCAATGTCGGTATAGTCACCCATGACTTTCGCGGCTTTCTCCAGCAACTTCAGCATGACGTTAACGCCGACGCTAAAGTTAGCGGCGAAGACGATGCCAATATCCTGTGCGGCATCGTGAATAGCCTGTTTTCCCGCATCATCAAAACCAGTGGTACCAATTACCATGCCTTTGCCGTGCTGGCGACAAAACGCCAGATGTGTCAGCGTACCTTCAGGACGGGTAAAATCGATAAAAACGTCAAAATCATCTTTTATCGCTTCAAGGCTGCTTTGCACGGTCACGCCCGTCTTTCCTGCGCCCGCCAGTTCCCCGGCATCGCTACCCAGTAAGGAAGAGCCTTCACGTTCCAGCGCCGCACCAAGCTGTACGCCATCCATACCCAGCGTGGCCTGAATCAACTGACGCCCCATGCGTCCTCCGGCTCCCGCGATGGCAACGCGGATTTGTGCATCATGCATAGCTATTCTCTTTTGTTAATTTTACGTAAATCGTTTTCAGATTAACCAGCGTATCGCTGCGCCGCCAGCCGAAAACGTCGATAATTAGAATTTAATGATAAACAGGGAAAGATATCAGTAAAAGGCATGACGCCACGGAATAAGCAGCGTCATATCGTTATATAGCGTGGAAATCAGGGGGCCAGTGCCAGAACGTGCGCCACCCACTGCTGGAACCCCTCAACGTTCAGCCCCAGTGCCACCTGGGCATTAGCGGGTTGCCCCAGCCGCCCTTCGATATCTACTACCGTTGTACCAGAGGTATATTCCCCCTGCGTTTCAACGGCGACAAAACAGGGCTTGAGCGTAAAGAGATCCGGGCGCACCAGCCAGGCAATCGCACAGAGGTCGTGCATTCGCAGCCCCGTATTCATGCTACCGCTACGGTAATGACTGAACAGCGCATGCAGCATTTTTCCGGTCTGATTAAGCCCTGGTAACGTCGCCAGATAATCCGGCGCAAGCATGGCCTGGTTGGTCACGTCCAGCCCGCACATTACAATCTCCAGCCCACTCTGGAATACTTTCGCTGCCGCTTCCGGGTCGATAGCAATATTAAACTCAGCGTTTGGCGTGAAGTTCCCGCGCCCGGCCGAACCGCCCATAATCACCAGACGCTGAATGTTGAATACGCATTCAGGATAATGAGTGAGGAGCAACGCAATATTCGTTAAGGGGCCAATGGCGACCAACGTCACCGGTTGTGGGGCATGCATCAACGCGTCACGGATAGCCTGAAAAGCAGGTTTTGCCAGCGGCTGGCGGTCGTGCTCGACAAATTCGTACCCTTCCATGCCGGACTCCCCGTGTACAGAAGCAGCATCGCGCAACGGGCGCACCAGCGGCATGGATGCGCCCTGCGCCAGGGGGATATCCGCATTCCAGAAATGCAGCAACTGCAATGCGTTACGGGTGGTTTTTTCCACCGAAACATTGCCTGCTACCGTGGTCATTAGTTGTAGATCCAACTCAGGGGCAAACAACGCAGCGGCAATTGCAGCGGCATCATCAATGCCGGGATCGGTATCAAGAATGATCGGTAAGCGCATGGTTTCTCCAAAAAAAAATGCCAGACGTTAAGTCTGGCATCTTCGCATAATCGTGGCGTGAAAGACTTACTCTACTTCACGAACATCCACACGCAGTTCTTTAGGCACTTCGAAAACGATATTCTCTTCACGGCCTTCAAGCGGGATAGCTTCTCCACCGCCCAACTCCTGCAGACGAGCAATCACATTCTGAACCAGAATATCGGGTGCCGAAGCACCGGCCGTTACGCCCACACATTTCGCGGCTTTCACCCACTCTTCCTGGATATCAGTCGCATCATCAATCAGATACGCGGCTTTCCCCATCCGCTGCGCCAGTTCAGCCAGACGGTTAGAGTTAGACGAGTTTTTCGAGCCGACAACCAACACAACATCCGCCTGTTCCGCCAGCGCACGTACCGCTTCCTGACGGTTAGTGGTGGCATAGCAGATATCGTCTTTGCGCGGCCCGACGATTTTCGGGAAGCGTTGGCGCAGCGCGTCGATGACATCCGAAGTATCGTCAACGGAGAGCGTGGTCTGCGTCATGAAGGAAAGTTTACCTTCATTTTTCACGTCCAGTTTCAGCACATCTTCCGGTGATTCAACCAGATACATCCCCCCTTGCGGGTTGCTGTATTGGCCCATCGTACCTTCAACTTCCGGGTGCCCGGCGTGACCGATCAGGATCGACTCTTCGCCGCGACGGCTGGCCCGGGCGACTTCCATGTGCACCTTGGTCACCAACGGACAGGTCGCATCAAAAACTGTAAGGTCGCGGCCTTTGGCTTCGTTACGCACTGCCTGAGATACGCCGTGGGCTGAGAAAATCAAAATTGAGCCGTCTGGCACTTCACTGATCTGCTCAATAAAAATAGCGCCGCGCTCACGCAGGCTATCCACCACGTAGCGGTTATGCACCACTTCGTGACGGACATAAATCGGCGCGCCGTAAATAGCCAGCGCGTTTTCTACAATGCTGATAGCGCGGTCTACGCCAGCGCAGAAACCGCGCGGGTTGGCCAACAGGATCTGCATTTTACGCCTCCAGTACTGGTTCGACTTCCAGCACTTCAATATCAAAATGAACGGTATGCCCAGCCAGCGGATGGTTGAAATCAACCGTGATCGAATCACCGTTGATTTCGCGGATAACACCTGGCATCTCACTGCCGTCCATTGCGGTAAAGAGCATGATTGCGCCAATTTCTGGCTCACCCGCGTCCATAAATTCCCGACGCGAGAAATACTGAATTAAGTCCGGGCTGGTGATGCCAAAGGCCGCATCCGGTTCCAGGGAGAACGTGGTTTTATCGCCCTCTTTTAACCCCAGCAGGTGCTGCTCCAGTCCTTCAGACAGAGAACCATCGCCCAGGCGAAACAGCGCAGGCTTGCCGTTATTGCGGGTTGACTCTGCGGTGGAGCCATCGTCGAGCTTGAGGGTGAAGTGCACCAGCACCGCACTGTTACTCTGTACTGATTTAGACATGCAGGTTGCTCTTTAAAATTGCTGCCGACTGTTTGCCCGGTGGCGCTACGCTTACCGGGCCTACAAGGATCGCAGTATATTGTAGGCCGGATTAGCATAGCGCCATCCGGCATTTTTTATGCGGCTTTTTTCTCTTTCGACGGTAAGAAGCCTTCAAGAACAATCAACGCCGCGCCGATACAAATCGCCGTATCTGCCAGGTTGAAGGTCGCGAAATGCCAGTCTCCGACGTAAAAGTCAATCATATCAACCACAAAGCCGTGCCACAGGCGGTCGAACAAGTTGCCCAGCGCACCGCCAATGATTAACGCATACGCGATGTTATTCAGCTTCTGCGTCGCCTTCGAGCGATACATCATCACCATCAGGATGACGCAAATACCGATGGCAATGCCGGCAAAGAACCAACGCTGCCAGCCACCGCTATCGGCTAAGAAGCTGAACGCCGCACCGTAGTTACGTGCATAGTGCAGATTAAGCGACGGGAACAGCGACACCGTATCCCCCAGAGCAAAGTTCTGGAGGATCAGGTATTTGCTGCCTAAGTCAATAATCAGCACGGCTACCACCAGCCACAGCCAGCGTAGCCCTGTTGAACAAAGAGGCTTACTCATCAGGCAAACTTACGTTGTTCGCCATCACCGGCGATGTTGCTGACACAGCGTCCGCAGATATCTGCATGTTCCGCCACCTGGCCGACGTCAGTGGTGTAATGCCAGCAGCGCGGGCACTTCTCACCTTCGGCTTTACTCAGTACGATCTTCAGCCCTTTGAGCAATTCGCTCTGCTGAGCATCAGCAGGTGCCGCGGCATAATCCGCAACAGTCGCACCGGAGGTCAACAGGACAAAACGCAACTCTTCGCCTAGTGCGGTCAGTTTCGCCGCCAGTTCAGGTTCGGCGTACAGGGTCACTGCCGCTTCCAGAGAACCGCCGACTTTCTTATCCGCACGCGCCTGCTCGATAACCTTGTTCACTTCGCCACGTACTTTCAGCAGCTCGTCCCAGAATGCGTCGTTCATGGCTTCGGTTTCGCCTAAGCCAAACAGACCGTCGTACCATTCACCAGTGAAGACGTATTTCTCGCGGGAACCCGGCAGGTAACCCCAGATTTCGTCTGCGGTGAAGGACATGATCGGTGCCATCCAACGAACCAGCGCTTCCGCAATATGGAACAGCGCAGTCTGGCAGCTACGACGCGCCCGGCTTTCCGCTTTCGCGGTGTACTGACGGTCTTTGATGATATCAAGGTAGAACGACCCCATTTCTACGGAGCAGAAGCGCATCAGACGCTGTACCACTTCGTGGAAGTCATAGGCTTCGTAAGCTTTCAGGATCTCTTCCTGAGCCGCTTGCGCACAACCTACCGCCCACCTGTCCAGCACCACCATCTCTTCCGGTTTCACCATGTCTTTAACCGGATCGAACCCGTTCAGGTTCGCCAGCAGGAAGCGCGCGGTGTTACGGATACGACGATAGCTGTCGGCAGCACGTTTCAGAATTTCATCGGAAACAGCCATTTCACCGGTATAGTCGGTCGATGCCACCCACAGACGCAGAATATCCGCGCCCAGTTTGTTCATCACATCCTGCGGAGAAACAGTGTTACCGATAGACTTGGACATCTTACGGCCCTGACCATCAACGGTGAAACCATGAGTCAGTACCTGGCGGTAAGGCGCTTTGCCTTTCATGGCGGTGGAGATCATCAAAGAAGACATGAACCAACCACGGTGCTGGTCAGAGCCTTCCAGATACATATCTGCCGCATGGCCTGCAAACTCAGGACGCACGTCAACGACGGATGAATGGGTTGAACCGGAGTCAAACCACACGTCCAGCGTATCCGGTACTTTGACGTACTGATCAGCTTCATCGCCGAGGATATCTTTCGGGTCGAGATCCCACCACGCCTGGATACCGTCTACCTCAACACGTTTGGCAACTTCTTCCATCAGTTCGATAGCGCGCGGGTGCAGCTCTTCGGTGTCTTTGTGGACAAACAGAGACATCGGCACGCCCCACGTACGCTGACGGGAGATACACCAGTCAGGACGGTTAGCAACCATCGATTCAATACGCGCCTGGCCCCAGTCAGGGATCCACTGTACGCCTTTGATCTCTTTCAGCGACTGCGCACGCAGGCCTTTCTGATCCATGCTGACGAACCACTGCGGAGTTGCGCGGAAGATGATCGGCGACTTGTGACGCCAGCAGCATGGATAGCTGTGCTGCATCTTCTCAACGTGCAGCAGCGCGCCTTTTTCACTCAGCAGCGCAACAATTTTGTCGTTCGCTTTAAAGACGTTCACACCGTCGAGTTCCGGGTAGGTGCCCGCCAGGTATGCGCCGTCCGGGCCAACCGGGTTAGCGATTTCCAGACCGTATTTCTGGCTGATGACGTAGTCATCCGGACCGTGGCCGCCGGCGGTATGGACCGCACCGGTACCCGCATCCAGCGTAACGTGATCGCCAAGGATAGCCGGCACGTCAAAGCCCATAAACGGATGGGTAAAGCGCAGCAGTTCCAGCTCAGCGCCTTTTACGGTGCCAAGGATAGTGTATTCAGCCGCGCCAATACGTTGCATTACGCTTTCAACCAGATCTTTTGCCAGAATTACCGCCTGGCCGTCCATCTGTACCAGCGCATAGTCAAAGTCAGGTGCCAGAGAGATCGCACGGTTAGCCGGTAACGTCCACGGGGTGGTGGTCCAGATAACCAGAGAGATTGGGCCATTGACATCAGAGACGCCAAATTTTGCTTTTACTGCGTCCGGGTCGGCCGCATGGAACGCAACGTCGATAGATGGAGACGTTTTGTCATAATACTCAACTTCCGCTTCCGCCAGCGCAGAACGACAGTCAACGCACCAGTGCACGGGTTTCGCGCCTTTATGCAGGTGGCCGTTACCGATGATTTTGCCCAACGCACGAATAATGTTGGCTTCAGTTTTGAAGTCCATGGTCAGATACGGATGCGACCAGTCGCCCAGCACGCCAAGACGAATAAAGTCTTTACGCTGACCGTCAACCTGCGTTGCAGCATATTCGCGGCACTTAGCACGGAACTCCGCAGCGGTGAACTTCTCACCGGGTTTACCGTATTCCTGCTCCACTTTCAGCTCGATAGGCAGACCGTGGCAGTCCCAGCCCGGAACGTAAGGCGAGTCATAACCCGTGAGTCCTTTGGACTTCACGATAATGTCTTTCAGAATCTTGTTAACCGAGTGACCAATATGAATGCTGCCATTCGCATAAGGAGGGCCATCATGCAGAATGAAGGTTTTTTTGCCTTTTTTGGCCGCACGAATGATGCCGTACAGGTCATCATCAGTCCAACGCGCCAGCATTCCCGGTTCACGCTTGGCGAGATCGCCGCGCATCGGGAACCCTGTTTCCGGCAAATTCAGGGTTGATTTATAGTCACTCATCAGATTCTCGGTTCCGTATTTAAAACTCGTATAGGCATTAAGCCGGTTTTGTTAGCCCAAAAAAATCGCGGGCAGTTAACTCATCACGCGCAATCTGCGCTTTTAGTTCATCCAGCGAAGCAAATCGCTGTTCGTTGCGTATCTTTTTACGCAGTACTACATCTATATGGCGACCGTAGAGGTCCATTGCAACATCCAGTAGATGCACTTCCAACTGCTGACGTACACCGGCAACCGTCGGACGGGTGCCAATGTTAGCTACGCCGGGAAAAGGCTTTTCACCCAATCCCATCACTTCAACCGCATATACCCCTTTCACTGGGGAAACCTGGCGACGCAGCGGTAAATTTGCCGTCGGGAAACCGATAGTTCGCCCCAGTTCATCGCCATGTACGACGCGTCCTGAAATGGTAAAAGGGTGTCCAAGCAAACTTTCGGCCAGTTGCAGGTTATCGTCTGCCAGCGCCTGACGCACAGCGGTGCTGCTGATCCGCACACCGCCTTCACAGAAGGTTTGGGTACTGGTGATATCAAAACCATACTCAGCGCCCGCTTCCTGTAATAACAAGAAATCGCCCGCGCGGCTAGCGCCAAAGCGGAAATCATCACCAACAGCAAGAAATTGTACACCAAGGCGCTTCACCAGCAGGTCGCTGATAAAGGTCTGTGCCGTTAATGCGGCGAAACGCCTGTCAAAACGCACGCACAGCACGTAATCCACGCCGCATTCGGCCAGATAACGCAGTTTTTCCCGCAGGCGGGTAAGTCGCGCAGGTGACTTATCCGTCGCAAACAGTTCCAGCGGCTGTGGCTCGAAAATCATCACCATCACTGGCAGACCGCGTTTGCGCCCTTCTTCCTGCAAGCCCTGCAACAAGGCACGGTGGCCACGGTGCACGCCGTCGAAATTACCAATAGTCAGCACACACCCATGCGGGGCCTGACTGAGATTATGTATGCCTCGTATCAGCTTCATGTCTGGCTCAAAACAGTGAAAATCGTGAAAGTATACCCTGTACAGCGGTCAAGGTTAACCGGCGATTGTTTCCTCGAAACAGAAAGAAGATTGTTTTCATTGTTATGAAACAAATTGATGCCCTTCACCGGTAAACCAATTCAATTTTTCTCATCGAAAAGCTGTATTCACAGCACGCAAGCTGGTAGAATCCTGCGCCATCACTACGCAACGAGTGCTGCAATTTAAACGGCGCTTATTTGCACAAATCCATTGACAAAAGAAGGCTAAAAGGGCATATTCCTCGGCCTTTGAATTGTCCATATAGAACACATTTGGGAGTTGGACCTTGGCTAATATCAAATCAGCTAAGAAGCGCGCCGTTCAGTCTGAAAAGGCCCGCAAGCACAACGCTAGCCGTCGCTCTATGATGCGTACTTTCATCAAGAAAGTATACGCAGCTATCGAAGCTGGCGACAAAGCTACTGCACTGAAAGCATTTAACGAAATGCAACCAATCGTGGACCGTCAGGCTGCTAAAGGTCTGATCCACAAAAACAAAGCTGCACGTCATAAAGCAAACCTGACTGCACAGATCAACAAACTGGCTTAATCGTCTGCTTGTTGTCGCTTTGTGAAAAAACCCGCGTAAGCGGGTTTTTTTATGTCTGCTTATTTGCTCACTGGCGTAAAGAGCGCGGAATAGTCCGCATTACAAATACGCTGCACCGCCGGGTGCTGGATCATTCTCTCCGCAAAAATGGCATGGTATTCCTCCATCACATTCTCCACACGTCCAATCTCCACAATCGAATCATCGGCATAGAAATTGTTCGAATAGAGCGTTGGGGCAACGAAAATAGCATTGTGCGTGGCACCGAAGGCTTTCATCAATGCGGCATCATCAAACTCCCCGAGGATTTCAACATTCAGCCCCTGAGAGTTAATCCAGTTCAGCAACTTACGCCCCAGCATTGAACGACGGCCTGGAATCAGCAATCGCCGCTCTTCAAGACAGGCCGGAAATGGCTTCTCAGGTAAGGGATTCGTGCACCAAAAACTGACACAGCACTCGCCTATTTTCACCGAGAACAGACCTTCCTGCTGCGTCGAATCAATCGGACAATCTGAGATAATCATATCCAGCTTGTGCTGACTGAGCTGCTCTAGCAGCATCTCGTGCGTAGATTCAAAGCAGCGCAGGTGGATTTGTTCATCTTCCACCACAGCGGCATCCAGCACACTGCTGACCAGCTGTTTAGACAACGCATCCGCCACACCGACATCGAACAATAAATTAGACTCTTTGCGATAGTTCACGATATCCAGCATCTCCTGGCTTAACGTGAACATTTTATCCGCATAGCGAAAGACTAATTCTCCCAGTTCACTAGGCTCCAGTCCGCGCCCCTTACGCTTGAACAGTTTTCCCTGTAAGCGTTCCTCAAGCGCTTTAATCTGCCCGGTAATGGTCTGTGGCGTCAGATAAAGCGCTTCTGCTGCACCAACCACCGAACCTTCCTTATACACATGCCAGAAGTAATACAGGTGGTTGTAATTGATATGAGACATACTCTCTCCCTGAAAATTGTCACAAAAGCGTCAGCCGATCAGGCTGACACGTTCAATCGAGTGCGTAACCAGCAATAGCCGATCACTGCCGACAGCAAAGAACCGATCAGAATCCCCAGTTTTGCCCAGTTAATCAGCTCTGGATCAACGCTGCCGAACGCCAGGCTGGCAATGAAAATCGACATGGTGAAACCAATGCCGCACAGAATACCTACCGCCATGATCTGCTGGAAATTCGTGCCTTCTGGCAGCTGTGCCAACTTCAGGCGGAGCGCCAGCCAGCAGAACAGGCTAATCCCCAGCGGCTTACCGATGAGCAGGCCAGCGATAATTCCCAGCGGCAGAATCGAGGTCAATCCATCCAGCGTAACGCCCTGCAGCGAAACACCTGCGTTAGCAAAGGCAAACAGCGGCAGAATCAGATAAGCCACCCACGGATGCAGGACGTGCTCCAGACGCTTCGCCGGTGAGCGCCCATGTTTTTCCTTTAACGGAATGAAGAAGCCCACAATCACCCCGGCCAGAGTCGCGTGCACGCCAGATTTCAGTACCGCAGTCCACAGCACAACGCCGACCAGAATGTAAATACCCGTCCGTCTTACGCCACACAGATTCAACGCAGCCAGAATAACAATGGCCAGAGCGGCAACCCCCAACGAAAGCAGTGAAAGATCGCTGGTGTAGAACAATGCAATAATCACAATGGCGCCGAGGTCATCAATAATCGCCAGCGCCATCAGGAAGATTTTCAGCGCCAGCGGGACACGACTGCCCAGCAGCGCCAGCACGCCTAACGCAAAAGCAATATCCGTTGCTGCAGGGATAGCCCACCCTTCACGAGTGACGGGATCGGCATAGTTAAATGCCAGATACAGCAACGCCGGGACAATCATGCCGCCAATCGCCGCAATGATCGGGAACGCTGCCTGACGCAAACTGGCAAGCGATCCCTGCATCAGCTCACGCTTCACTTCCAGACCGATCAGCAGGAAAAACACCGCCATCAAGGCATCGTTGATCCACAACAGCATATTTTTGTTGATCTCAAGCGCGCCAACCCGCAGTTGAACAGGCGTCTCCAGAAAGGCGTGGTACCATCCACTGGTGACCCCGATATTGGCCATCAACATGGCTACCGCTGCAGCGATGATCAGAATTATGCCGCCCGAGGCGTCGCTACTAAAAAAACGATGTAGATGTTTCACTTTTATTCTCTCTATTGGGTGAATACTTCGTAATTACTATCTTACTCCGCATAATTCATCGTTAATATTAGATTATTCATGATGAACAGATCGGTTTTTACGAACAAAAAAGCCCAACTGTTCGTTGGGCTGAGAAAAATTCACGCTGGAGCGTAAAACACACACTTAAGCATAGAGATTCATTTTGTACACACGGAAACTGGTGATGTCATAGCGATAACCTGCGCCATTAACGTCTTCACTCTTATAGTAACCGGAGGTCATCGTCGCTTCAAAAAGCACCGACTTCGTCTCTGGATCGATCTCCTGCAGGAGCAAGTTACCCATTGCTTCACTTCCCGCTCGTGGGTCATCAATATCACTGTCTCCCGGCTGGCAAGAAATAGCGAGTCCATTTTCATCAAACGTACAGTCGCCAAAATGCACCACAATATTCCCGTTTTGCTGTACTTCTTTAGCGCTCACACAGCTGCTATAACCGCGAGATCCCAACTCTTTCCCATACGCGAAAGGACGCATAACCGTCATCAAATTCAGATCAACGATGAAATGCACAACCTGGCTGTAGTTATCTGGCGGGAGAAGACTTTTACTGTCTTCACGGGAGCGAAAGTTACCGTTGTCAAAGACCATAAACTCAACAATTCCCGGTTCGTCATTAGCCACCTCAACCACGTTATGCTGCCCCCACGACCAAAAATCTCGGTTTGCAGCATCCACATCATCTTGATTACTGAGGTCGTAAAGAGGAATGCCTTCGCTGTCGACAGGAGTAAGAAGATAAGGCTGATAATCCTCTGTCCAATCCTCATGCGTGGACATAATAAACTGCAGCGCTTCAGTTTCCAGATCGATACCAAAAACAGCACTCTGATGGCGTCCTGAGGCAATTAGCAAATTATTCGTTTCATTAACATAGCTCTGGTTGATATGCAGCCAGTCCTGAACGGTCGCGTCTTCACCTGGAGCGGTCCCTGTTGGACGCGCTGTACGGGAGGTATCCAGAATCGTTGCCATATCGTAATAAGCAATCTCCTGTCCCGTTGAAAGATCAACCACAGATACGCCATCCTCATTCGTTTTCAGCGAATCAGGACGACCAGAAGTATATTCAGAGGGCGCAACAATAGTATTACTGTCCCACTGCCAAATTGAATGGTGGAACTGGTTGTCCAACATATAAAATGTATACAGCCGCCCCATCATGTCAAACTCATACATATCCAGATAGGTATTTTTGGCTTCTGAGGTTGCCAGGAAATGACCATTATCCACACGAACCAAATTGAAGGATGGGAAGTCTTGTGTAACATACCAGCGCACCACGCCATCCTGATCCAGAGCGTAATTATAACGATCGAAATGTGTAATAAAATAACAGCCCGGCGCAAGCATATCTGTGTCAGTCGCCGATTGCGTCACATTAACAATGGGGAACCCAAGCTGCACATCTGCAGAATCTGTTTCAGGCAAAGGTTGAGTTGCAATCGTGTAAGTCGCATTGATCTCCTCATCAACCAATAGGGTAAGTAGGTTATCGGTATCAGCCACCAGACCCAGTACAGGCAGCAAATTTTCCCCCACACTCAACGTAACCTCTTGGGTAATCAACATCGCATTTTGCGCCAAATCCTGAATGTTTAACGTAATGGTGCGTACTTCATCGCTCCAAACACCGGCATAAGCACTTAAGGGAGCGGTGCCATAAGGATTGAGAATAATAAGTGCATTATCTAGTGTATTCTCGTCAGTGATCTGCGCCAGACAATCTTGGTAAATAGCTGTATGACTGAGAACTATCTCATTATTAGTGTCGATACCCTGATTCACTGCCGGGCGAGGAGTCGGTAACTTAAGATTCTGCGCAGGAATATTTTCCATTATAAATCTCCATTGTATTCATTTCACCGTTCCACAGCGGAACAATAAAACAAATACATGGAAAATCATCAATCAGATAATAAAAAGGCATCAATTACTATCAATGGAAAATATG